>DAOMZK010000368.1:0-3483 GCA_035438035.1 Cyclobacteriaceae bacterium
CAGCGACAACCTGGTTTCAGTAACGGACAAGTCAAAAAAACTGGTAGGCCAGGAGAAGTTGGAAAGCAAACTGCAATGGTTTTATTCTCAGCGTAATAAGTCGATAAAGGCCTACCTGGAGGAAGCGAAGCAGCTTAAACCCGATCGCTTCCGCATTGCCCTGCCCAAGGAAAAGACAGCTGCTCCCTACGAATCGCTCTCACGAACGGAAACGAATTTCTTTGTAGAGGACAATTGATTTCTATTAATAAAGTCAGTTGTGAAACTGTTCTTCTGTAACGCCGTATTAATGGGCTCCAGGTAAATTCTGGAACCCATATATTATTAATAAAGTGAAAGGAATAATAATCGGAGCAGGCATTGGTGGTTTGACCACTGCCATCGCACTGCAAAAAGCAGGGATTGATTTTGAAATTATGGAGGCGGCCCCTGAACTCAAGCCAGTGGGAGCAGGAATAGTGATGGCATCCAATGCCATGCAGGTCTTCAAACGGCTCGGAATTGAGCAGGATATTATTTCCGCGGGGCAGGAGGTGGCTGAAGCCTACGGTACCGACGAAGCCTTCAACGTAATTTCGGGGTTGCGTGTAAAGCAGGTCGTCGTACCCATTTATGGAATGGGAAGCTATGCTTTGCATCGTGGAAGGTTGCAACAAGTGCTTTTGTCGAAACTTCAGGGAAAAACTGTTCAACTGAATAGGCGATTATCTTCCGTAAAACAAGAAGGAGAAGGAGTCTTCGCCACCTTTGAAGACCAAATCACTGCAGAAGCAGATTTTATTATTGGGGCGGATGGAATAAAATCAGCAGTAAGGAAAAGTCTGATGGGAGAAATACCTTACCGCTACACCGGCCAGACTTGCTGGAGGGGGATGGCTGATTTTTCTTTACCACAGGCGCAGAGAAATATTTCCTATGAAATGTGGGGGAGGGAAAGAGGCCTTCGCTTTGGTTATGTACCCACTGCCGACAACGAAGTCTACTATTTCACCACCTATTTTACGCCAGCGAACGGAAGAGACGAACCGGGCAAAGTAAAGCAGACATTATTGAAATTGTATTCCCGTTTTGGAAAATGGCCTGCTCAGCTCATTGAGGCTACGCCTGAAGATAAAATAATCCGCTCTGACATCAGCGACTTCATTCCGCTGAAGCAGTGGTCAAAAGGTCAGATTGCTTTGATGGGTGATGCCGCACACGCCACAACACCTAATCTTGGACAGGGTGGCTGTCAGGCGGTGGAAGATGCGTTTGTTATTGCCCAATGTTTGAAAGAAGAGAAAAGCGTTGAGAATGCTTTTCAACGATATCAGGCTATCCGTTATGAAAAAGCGAAGTATGTGGTGGATACCTCCTGGCGGTTTTCCGAATTGACCAATATAAAAAACCCCATTCTGCAAAAATTGCGAAACATACTGCTTAAAAGTTTGCCAGAACGAATGGCGCTCAGTGCATTGAAGAAAATATTTTACCTGAATTATTAAAATAAATGGAGGCAAAACGGTTGATGCCTCCATTTTTATAGGAACTTACACGGACTCTACAGGTTCAACATTTAAAAATTCAAATTCCACTTCATTCTTCAGTCCGATCTGAATCACCGAGTCCTTACTCACTTTGCCGGCCAGAATTTGCTTGGAGAGTTCATTCAGGATCTCTCGTTGAAGGACGCGTTTCAATGGACGGGCGCCAAACTGTGGATCGTATCCAAGCTTAGCCAGCCGGTCCACGGCTTCTTTTGACACTTCAATATGAAGGCCGGACTCAGCAAGACGATGTTGTATCAAGGCCACCTGTATGGAAACAATCTTCCTGATGTCTTTCCGAGCCAGCGGTCTGAACATAACAATTTCATCAATCCGGTTCAGGAACTCGGGCCTCACATTCTTCTTCAGCAATTCGAGTACCTGCTCTTTGGTTTCTTCTATTACTTCGAAGTAGTTGGCATCATTAATTTTCTCAAAGTTTTCCTGGATCAGATGGGCACCCATATTGGTGGTCATGATGATTATGGTGTTCTTAAAATTCGCAACCCTGCCTTTGTTATCGGTAAGTCTGCCTTCATCGAGAACTTGCAGTAGAATATTGAATACATCCGGATGAGCTTTTTCAATTTCATCAAGCAGAATTACGGAATATGGTTTTCTGCGTACAGATTCAGTCAGTTGTCCGCCTTCATCATAACCCACGTATCCGGGAGGTGCACCAATCAGGCGGCTCACGCTGTGCCGTTCCTGGTATTCACTCATGTCAATACGAACCATCGCGTTTTCATCATTGAAAAGGTATT
Organism: Cyclobacteriaceae bacterium; assembly: GCA_035438035.1. Taxonomy (GTDB): domain Bacteria; phylum Bacteroidota; class Bacteroidia; order Cytophagales; family Cyclobacteriaceae; genus ELB16-189. Next base: position 2,291 of record DAOMZK010000368.1, read on the forward strand.
CAGCAAGCGCTTTAGACAGTTCGGTCTTACCCACGCCGGTAGTACCCATAAAAATGAAAGAACCGATAGGTCGTTTGGGATCCTGGAGTCCGGCTCGACTGCGGCGGACCGCATCGGATAATACGCGTATCGCTTCTTCCTGTCCAGCTACCCGTTTACCGAGTTCTTCTTCCAGGTGAAGTAATTTTTCACGATCACTTTGCAGCATTTTGGAAACAGGAATTCCCGTCCACTTGGCTACGACTTCGGCGATGTCTTCACTATCCACTACTTCCTTCAGCACTGTGCCTTCTCCCTGCATGGATTTCATTTTTTTCTGAAGGTCATTCAGTCTTTTTTCTGCTTCAGTAATCTTTCCATAGCGAATCTCTGCCACGCGACCATAGTCGCCGGCTTTTTCTGCCTGGTCAGCTTCAAATTTCAGCTTATCAATGGATTCTTTTTCCCGCTGAATGCTGTGCACCACTTCTTTTTCGCTTTCCCATTTGGCTTTCAGATCATTTCTTTTTTCAGAAAGGTCAGCGATCTCTTTGTTTAGTACAGATTCTTTCTCCCGGTTTTTTTCCCTGCGGATGGCTTCGCGCTCAATTTCCAACTGCATCACACGCCGGTTGAGTTCATCCAGTTCTTCAGGAAGTGAATCCATTTCAATCCGCAACTTGGCTGCTGCCTCATCCATCAGATCAATGGCTTTGTCGGGAAGGAAGCGATCAGAAATATAGCGGTGTGAAAGTTCCACCGCGGCAATAACAGCGTCATCTTTAATTTGTACCCCGTGATGCAATTCATATTTGTCTTTGATGCCGCGAAGTATGGAAACTGAATCCTCTACGGAGGGCTCATCCACCATAACGGCCTGGAACCGGCGTTCAAGTGCTTTGTCTTTCTCAATGTATTTCTGATACTCTTTTAAGGTTGTCGCACCAATGGCATGCAATTCACCACGGGCAAGCGCTGGCTTTAACAGATTGGCAGCATCCATCGCACCTTCTCCGCCACCACCTGCGCCAATCAAGGTGTGAATTTCATCAATGAACAGAATAATTTGGCCACTTGAGTCAGTAACTTCCTTAATGACGGTTTTCAGTCTTTCTTCAAATTCTCCCTTGTACTTGGCACCGGCCACCAGCAATCCCATATCCAGTGAGACAAGAATTTTTCCTTTCAGGTTCTCTGGCACGTCACCATTGACA
>DAOMZK010000369.1:0-3481 GCA_035438035.1 Cyclobacteriaceae bacterium
CGACACAGAGAAAACTTCTTTTCCGGTGTTGACATCCCAGGCCCGCACTGATTTATCGCTACTTCCCGTCAATAAAAATTTTCCATCATGGCTGAATTTCACGACATTTACAGTTGATTCGTGACCGAGAAAACTTCGCACTTCGCGACCCGAGCGCATCTCCCAAAGCTTTACGGATTTGTCCTTGCTGCCCGTAGCGACATAGTTGCTATCCGGACTGATCGCTATTGCGACGACAGCCATCTCATGTCCCTTTTGTATCACCGTTTCAAGTGATTGTGACCGGGAGAGCGTGGTAATCCCGATGAGGAAAAGCAGGAGTGAAGATTTACGATTCATGTGCATAGGCTGAAGAGAAGCTGCAAATTTAGTCAGTTGAGCAATTTGACAATGAATGATTATATTTTCAATAATGTTTGAAAGTATGAAAACATTTACTTTATTTTGGCGTATGCAATATCCGGAAGCCAAACACGCATTTATTCACGCCTGGGGAACATTGGGTACGAGTTGGGGGATCAATAAGGCCATGGCGCAGATTCATGCGCTTTTGCTACTCGCCACTGAACCCTTAACAACGGAGGAAATTATGAAGGAACTACGGATATCAAGGGGCAATGCGAATATGAACCTGAGAGCCTTAATGGAATGGGGAATAGTTAAGAAAGAACACAGGAAAGGGGAGAGAAAGGAATACTTCTCAACAGGAAAGGACATTTCTGATCTGGCACGGCAGATCGCCCGTGAACGCAAACGAAGAGAACTTGATCCGATAATCAAAGTGCTCGAAGAAGTCCAAAGTGTATCCGGAGAGAACAGGAAAGCCGTAAATGAGTTTAAAAAAGTTAGTGCCGATCTGTTGTCATACACACAAAAAGCTGAAAGTTTGCTGAGCAAGTTTGCGGCCACAGATCAAAATTGGTTTTTCAGATTGCTGACAAAGGCCTAGTTTTTTTTGAAATTAACTTTCAATATTTATTGAAATTACTAAAACATACTTTAATACTGTGAAAACGCTAACTAACCACACTATCATTTATGACAATGAATGTCCGTTGTGCAACGCCTACACCGGGGCCTTTGTCAAAACCGGAATGCTTGACGAATCGGGGAGAGCGGCATACTCTGAAAAGCATCATACCGACACTGCTGTCAACTGGGAGCGGGCCAGAAATGAGATTGCCCTTATCAATTTGGCTGATAATTCTGTGTTGTATGGCGTCGACAGCCTGCTTCGCATCATCGGATACAATATGCCCTGGGTACAAAAAATATTTCGTATCAGGCCGCTCCGATACCTGCTTGACCGGCTTTATTTCTTTATCTCCTTTAATCGCAAAGTTATAGCACCAGGGAAACAATTCGAAGGTCAAAACCTTTGTATTCCCGATATGAATTATACTTATCGATGGACTTATATTGTATTTGCTGCAGGGGTGACTTCCTTCATATTAAATTATTACCTGCCAATGGTCAAGTATTTTCCTCCCGTGAAATACACCAATCTTGTGCTGGGCTTCTGCGGACTGACCCTTGTACAGGGAATTGTTGTTGGACTGACTAATCGTCGAAAGGTCATCCACTACCTCGGCAATATGATGACGGTCGGATTAGCAGGCTCGATATTGTTATCGCCACTGATGGTTTTCAAAAGCCTGATTGACTCCAATGAATTATTCACAGGCTATCTGATCCTGATTATGTGCCTGGCGTTGTTTGAACACATTCGTCGCGCTAAGTTGCTGGAGCTGCCAAATATAACTTCTGTTACCTGGATGTTTTATATTTTTGCTTGGATTCTGTAAGGCATTTATTCCTCTTTAAAATTCAATCATGCGTAAGTTTTTCATCTGGGTAATTCTTCTTGGAATGGCAGGCGGTGCGGGATGGGTTGGCTACAAGTGGTACCTCGCCAAAGGTATTTCCTCAGATGCACTCAGTCTCGTTCCAGCCAATGCCATCTATTGTGTAACGACTTCCGATCCGATTGCGACCTGGAAAACGTTATCGGGTTCAAAAGAGTGGATGTTCTTGCAAAAGAATGCCTACTTCGCTTCGCTGACCGCTTCTGCCAACAGTCTCGACTCGATGATCAAAGAGAATGATCTACTTTTTAATCTTATCGGATCCAGGCAGCTTATAGCCTCGGCGCATATGACGGGATCCAAGACACATGACTTTCTCTTCCTTGTGGATCTCGAAGGTGTATCAGGGATAAAGTTTATCAAGGAGTACTTGACAGAATTTTCAGGAGAGGGTTATGTGGTGTCCAAAGAAAAATTCATGGGCGAAGACATTATAAGGATGTTTAGCGTCTCTGATAAGAGCAATCTGTACTTGGCTACACCGGGAACTTTCCTGATTGCCTCCTACAATAAATCTATCCTCACTGCATCCCTGCAAGCTGAGAAAGGAAATAATCTGCTTTCAGCCGGGACTTTCACAGAAGTTCATAATCAGATCCTCAATTCAGGATTCTTGCAAATGTTCCTCAATTACCGCATGTTGCCCAGGTTGATGCATTGTTATTCCGATGATTCGAATGAATATGTAAAACGATTTTCGTTAATTCTCAAGGCCACCAGCTTAAATATAACGTTGGATGACAATCAGATCACAGCCAGTGGTCATACCTATGTCAACGATTCCATTGAATCGTATTTCAAAACGTTGGCAGTTTCCGGTAAAGGCGCAACTGATTTCCTGGAAATTGCTCCACAACGCACGGGCTTCTGCGTAGGATTTGGTTTTAAATCATTCCCTGAATTCTTCCAGAATCTGGAAAACAATCTTCAGCAGGATGTCGCAGAATACAAAAGCTATAAAGACAACATCCACCAGGTAGAAAGTTATCTCAAAATCAGCGTACAGGAGAACGTAATCGATTGGATTGGTGAAGAAGTTGCCTTGTTGGAATTGCAGTCGGCCGGCCCCGGACTTGAAAATGAAGTAGCCGTGGTATTGAAGGCCAGCAACATTGAACAGGCGAAAAAGAATCTCGATCACATTGAGAAAATGGTGCGAAAGAAAACGCCAGTCAAATTCAAGACTGTAGAGCACAAAGGATTTCCCATCAGTTACCTGGGAATGAAAGGATTCTTTAAAATTGTTCTGGGTAAACTGTTCAGTCACTATGATAAACCTTACTTCACCATTATTAACAACTTTGTGATTTTCAGCAGTCACCCCCAGGCCTTAGAAAGTTTAATAGACGATTATCTCGCAAAGAATACGCTGGCGAAGTCCGAATCCTTTATGAGTTTCAGAAGACAATTTGAAGCGCAGAGTTCCACTTTTGTTTATCTGAATACACCCATTCTGTTTAATAATCTTAAGAAATGGGCAGACGGACCGACGCGTGAATCCATGATGCGCAACAAGGAGTTCATCACCAGTTTCCAACAATTTGGATTTCAACTTGTACCCGAAGCAGGAGGATTTAAAACGTCAATGATTTCACATTTTGTCCTGCCCATTGAGT
>DAOMZK010000370.1:0-3475 GCA_035438035.1 Cyclobacteriaceae bacterium
CGGGAGACGTAAAGAAAATCCCCCTTCAGTGACCACTCGATATCATATATGGATTGCGGTGTCGCTGTGGGAAGACCTGAATTAAAAATGAAACGGTCAAAGGTGAATCCACCAGCTGTGTTGTTAAAGTCAACGATGATGGCATCGGTGTTGCTGTCTTGTGCAGATACTGCAATTTTCTTTCTCCCTTCATGGTAGGCGAGATTGGCAGCTGACATGGGGACCGATGTAACATTCGATGTGGTGTTTGTAAAAGTTCCGCTATAACTGGCCGCATCGATAAGTGTGTAGGTGAGTGTGACAGAATTCATCTGCTGCGTAATCAGCCAGAAATCAATACCATTATTATGCGGAACAATCGTCATACCCTCCGCGCGATTGGCAAGACCCGTTGGAATTATTGCGGGCTCCAGGTCACCAAGGGGAGGAGCAGGAAAAAAAGAATTGCCCGGCAGGCTCATGTCGACAACACGCGCAGTGATTGTGCCGGGTGCAGGAAAACTGGCTGTGTTTAGAAAAATGAAATATTTGTTGGCATTGGCTGGCCCTGGAACAGGACAGATAGCAACCGGTTGATTAGAAGAAGTTGCCCCAGTAAGTCCCGAACCGACTGGCATGGCTTTGTTGGTAGCATCATATACAACCTGTCCATCGGTATAAAACATCAGGTTGGCATTGGCGGGATCAGATGCTGTGGCGCTTCCTCCCTGACCGAAGGGTATAAACTTGGTTACAAGGGAAGGTTTGGCACTCGTCCGGTTAAAGCGTATGGCCTGTGTGGAATTGCCATAATACCAGTTATATCGCTGGAGATTTTGGGAAAAACCCGCGAGTGTTACGAGACTAAGAGAAAAAAATAGGAGTAATTTTCGCATTACTAAAATAGTCTGTCATTCCTTACCACGCACAACCAACTGATTCATACAATCATTTCCAATTTTAAAACGATCAAGACCCACTAAAATATATATTTTGACCGAATTTGTCGTTACAAAGGTGGCACTCGTTACTTTTTTTAGACAGGCAAATAGATTTACTTTGTTCAAATGAGGCGACTATCTTACCCCAATGTGGTGTACCGTTTCTGTCCCTTTCTTTTGGGATGGATGCTGGCGGCCACGCTTTCGGTAACTGCCCAGGATCCCCAGTTTTCTCAATTTTATGCTGCCCCTTTGTATATGAATCCTGCCTTTGCCGGATCCACGCAGCAGGGGCGTGTGGGCATGAATTACCGGAATCAATGGCCTGCCATTGACGCCAACTTCAGCACCATCTCGGCCTATGGAGACTTTTATATTGAAGATAAAAACAGTGGCGTTGGGGCGATACTCACGCGCGATTATGTGGGAATTGTAGGCTTGCAGTCTATCAGTTTCTCTGTCCAGTATGCCTATCAGTTGCAACTTACCAAGGAATGGTCCTTTCGTCCCGGTGTACAAATCGGCATTGTCAATCGTTCTATCAATTTTGGTAACCTCACCTTTGGCGACCAGTTTGATCCCGCTACCGGAGACATTGTAAAAGGAACGGCTGAAGCACTCAATACCGGACAAAGTGCATTCTTTCCTGATCTTTCGTTTGGAGGATTATTTTATTCGAAGAATGCCTGGCTCGGGGTTGCCGCCCATCACCTGACAGAACCCAATCAATCCATACTCGGCGCTCAGGATATATTGTATATGAAGACTTCGGTGCACGCGGGTTATAAGTTTTTCTTTCGCCCTGGAGTACTCGGCACGGGTCTCTTCGCACGACCACGGGAACGAAGCATTGCTCCAACATTTCAATACCGGCACCAGGGAGCATTTAATCAAATGGATCTCGGTGTGTACTACACTTTCGAGCCGCTCATTATTGGAACCTGGTATCGCGGTATACCCTGGAAGAGTGTAACGGAAGCCGGCACCACTTCAGGTACACCCATTACGCAGAATGAATCCATTGTGCTGTTGATTGGTCTGACGATAAAAGGAGAAAAAGATATTTTGAATATTGGTTATAGCTATGACTATACGATTTCAAAACTGGGATCGGGTAGCGGAGGAGCGCATGAGTTCAGCCTCGTCTATTCCTGGCCTACCCGCAATCCCCGCAAGCCACCGAAAGACAAGCTGATTATTCCTTGTCCTGATTTTTAGAAATCCCAATTTCTCTGAGGCATCTTTGTGTGCCAGTGCCGCGTCTGCATCTTGCAACGCGCTATTCTTCCCCACTGTCATTGAGTTTGCAAAGATCATCCATACCAATGTGTAACAACGCATCACCGGCATTGACGACTGGATTATTGTTCAGCCCCACAACGTAACCCGTCACTTGTGATTTGATCTGTTCCTTGTATTCCCCGAAAGGGTCTGTGATGGAGCCCACCAACTGATTTTTGTGGATGAGCGTGCCAGACATAACCGTGGGATGAAAAATTCCCGCGCTGTGTGCACGAATCCAGGATGAATTCCAGATGATTTTATTTTCGTGTTTGGCTTCAGGAGCACTATCAATCATGTTCAGGTGCTTCATGAGCCGTAGGGTACCATTGATCCCCTCCTCAATTGCATGAAAGTCCATCCGAAGAGATTCACCGCCTTCGAATACAATGATGTTCTTTCCTTTCTTCGCAGCTGTTTGACGGAGAGAATGAGGCCGAAAAGGAGAATCAATGGTGAACGGCGCATTGAAAGCGGCAGCGAGTTCTGCATTTTTTGGTTCCTGCATCATGCAGCGTACCTGGGGATAATTGGTGCGCATGGCGCCACCGGTATGAAAGTCAATTCCAAAATCGATATAAGGAATAATATCATGGGTCATATGATACGCGACGCGCGACGCCAGCGACCCGGTTTTACTTCCAGGGAAGGAACGGTTGACATCTTTACCATCCGGCACTTCGCGTGAATAGTTTAAAAAACCGTACACATTGATGATTGGCATACAAACCACCGTCCCCCGTAAAACTTTATTGTACCCATTGTCGATCATTCTGCGAACGATTTCCATTCCATTGATTTCGTCTCCATGCATACCGGCTGTCAATGCAAGAATCGGTCCGTCAACTGGTGCACGGTACACATAGATGGGTGTATCGATTTGTGTTCTGGAGGGGAGGCGGGCAATATTAATATTGATTTCCCTGAATTCTCCCGGCAGAATGGCGATGCCGGCTATGATTTGCTCCTTCATAAAGACTCAAGATGCATCAACAAGCCGGCAACTGCAAAACAAATTGTCGCCATGAGTATTCCTGTAAAGGGAATTCTGAACCAATATTTTTTTCCAAGATATAAATAGAATGCGAGGGTCAGCCAATTGACGAGTTGAAGCAGTATCGATGATTGGTACACTTCAAAGAATCCCAGGACCAACACGAAATTGATGATGCCAAAATACATTGCACCAAGGCTATGACTGGCATTGAATCCCATCCAGGCCTTCCACATGGTCGTGGATTTTGTGAGTATGGGTGAGGTGTTTCGCATCTCTG
>DAOMZK010000371.1:0-3471 GCA_035438035.1 Cyclobacteriaceae bacterium
CTCCCCTAAAATACAAAAGCCTCGACTTTCATCGAGGCTTTTGCGGTCCGGACGGGACTCGAACCCGCGACCTTCCGCGTGACAGGCGGACATTCTAACCAGCTGAACTACCAGACCTTAAACTTGCTTTTAAAGCTTCCTTAAGGGGGATTCCTTTAAAAACAGGCTGCAAAGATAGTTTTAGAGTCGGGCAATCCAAAAAAAATTTTTGCCACGGAAACACGGAAGGAATTCACTGCTTTATCGATCTCGCAGATCTGTATTTTCCTTGTCTCCGCTGGCAATTTTTTCAGACTACCGGCACTTTGTACCCATTATTATAATGCGCGCTCAGGTATTCATTTGCCTTGCCTTCATTGAACTTCGAAGCAGCCGCATCCCAACTTACTTTGCTCCCCATCTTGTAGGAGATATTTCCCATCTGGCATACGGTAGCCACATGCGCTCCCGCTTGAATTGAACAGTGTAAGTCGCTCATCTTTCGAGATTTAACCACATCGATGAAATTCTGCGTGTGAAGGTCAAGTCCTGAGCCCACAACACGCTGAATCGGAAGCGACTCCATCCTCTTCTCATCTGCAATAACTTCCCATCCACCACGGTCAAGCACCAATGTTCCATTCTGACCGATATAGCTGATGCCGTGGTTGCGGCCATAGTTCCCGTTGCTGATTCCCTGGGCGTGTTCCCAGATCATGTTATAGCCGTCAAATTCATAGATCGCAGCAAGGGTATCCGGTGTCTCTTCCGGCCCACCGGGATTTCCAAATTTGCCACCACTGGCTACAACTGATTTGGGCAGTTTGGCATCCATACCCAGTAGAGCATAGTCGATCAGGTGAACGCCCCAGTCGGTCATCAGCCCGCCCGCATAGTCCCAATACCACCTGAAGTTAAAGTGAAAGCGGTTGGGGTTAAATGGTCTCTTGGTAGCGGGTCCGAGCCACATGTCATAATGTACACCTTCAGGTACCGGTCCGTCGGGTTTGTTTTCAAGATTACGCATCCACCCCTGGTAAGCCCATGCTTTTACCGTCCTGATCTTGCCCAGCTTTCCAGTTTTAACATAGGCAAGCGCCTCCTGCATGTGGGGCTGGCTGCGTTGCCACTGTCCTACCTGGACTGCCCTGTTATATTTCTGCTGGGCTGCCACCATAGTATTGCATTCCTGAACGGAGTTGCCGATTGGTTTCTCTACATAGACGTCTTTTCCTGCGGCACACGCTTCCACCATCTGCAGGCAGTGCCAATGATCCGGCGTCCCTACAATGACTACATCAACGTCTTTACTTTCCAGCATCTTCCGGTAGTCCACATACGCCGTCACCTTGATACCGTTTTTGGCCAACTCAAACTTCCGCCAGTTGAGCACGTTCTCATCCACATCGCAGATGGCTACAACCTGTACTTCAGGAATCTTCATCATGGAATTAAGGTCCGACCAACCCATTCCGCTAAGGCCAATGACGCCTACATTTATTTTTCCATTGGCTCCTATACTGGCTTTCTGTTTCGCCAATGCCTCCCAGGGAATGAAAGTGGAGAGCGTAAGCCCAGCCAGGGCCATGGAAGAAGATTTGAGAAATGTGCGACGGTCGTTTTGCATAAAATTTGAATTTTTAGAAGATCGAATATCGGGGAATTTAGGGTGAGTTCAAAAAAGGGTGTTGGGTATTGGGTATTGGGTATTGGGTATTGGGTATTGGGTATTGGGTGTTGGGACACAACTCACTGTTGTAAAACTTTCCCAACTATTCTACATTTAAAATTGAATTCGATTCTGGTGGGAAAGACTATCTATCTCTTTTTTTCTCTCCTGGTGGCCACTGCAATGACCGCCCAGGATAAGAAGAAGTTAACAGCTGAGGAATATTTCCTTAAAGGTGAAGTCTCTCTCGAAAAGCGGGAATACTTCTCAGCTCAGGCGCATTTTAACGAATGCCTGCGGATTGACCCGCACTATGCGGAAGCCTACCGGTTGCGCGGCATCACAAGGGAACACCTGGGTGAACGCGCCAAAGCCCTTACTGATTATAACATTTACGTTGACCTGAAACCCAATAACCCGTAGGCCAGATTGCGCCGGGCCGTGCTACGTTTTGAGTCGGGTCAATTCAATCTTGCCAGGTTGGATTTTCTCAATTTGTTGACACTTCCCGCCGTGGAAACGAATACTGTTTATTACAGACAGGAAAAACACAACAACGGCGGTACAAAAATCTTTACGGCGACCAATGCCGGCAAGGACCAGATCTTCAATTACCTGGGCCTTACTGAAATAAAAATGAACCGGATAGAGAAGGCTATTGCCTGGATGGACTCTGCCATACGCCACGCTCCTGACAACCCAAGTTATTGGATCAACCGCGGTACCATGCGGTTTGATCATAAGGATTATAAAGGCGCCGCGGCTGATCTGCAGCAGGCTATAAAAATCGAACCCGACAACAGCCTTGCGCTACACAACCTGGCTACTGTGAAAGCTGCCCTCGGCGAAACCGCCGCCTCCGAAACGTTGTTGACTGAAGCAATTGAAAAAAATCGGGATCTGCCCTTTCCACTGGCAGAGAGAGCCTACCAGAAATTGCAAAAGAATGACCTGAAAGGAGCGCTGGAAGACTATGATGAGGTTGTGAAACTGGAGCCCAGCGATGAAGAAAATTATATTAACCGCGGTCTTGTTAAAGAAAGGATGAAAGACTTTTCCGGCGCGATGAAAGACTTCTCAAAGGCCATTGAGATCAATGAAAAAAATGAACGCGCCTGGCTGAGTCACGGCAACATCATGTCCAAGACTAAAAAATGGGATACAGCCATTGAAGATTACTCCATGGCCGTCACACTCGATCCTGAATATGGTCTCGCCTTTTTCAACAGGGCCATGGCTTATCAAAATGTAAAAAATCCCATTGCCGCCTGCAAGGACTTACGCAAATCAGAAGACCTCGGCCTTCGGATTGAAAGTTCATTGAAGTCGAAAATATGTCACTAAGTCCATGGTTGGTGAGCAACCAATCGATAGGTAATCTCATAAACTGCCAAGTTTCAAATCACAAAAAAAATGGCAAAGTCCAAACACCAATTACTCTCAAAGAGGAATACAATTTTGAGATTTGCTATTTGGGATATATTGGGATTTTGTTTTTTGGCACTTTGGAATCACTTTTTCCCAGGTCCGGCCTCATCCTCACAAACACCGGCTCCCTGTACATCTGGTCTGTTGTGAGTTGTGAATAACTGATTTCCGCCAGCAGCGTGGGCTCAATCCATTCCGTGACTTTTTCATCCACAATCTTACCTCCTTTGAGTGCTGGCTTTTTGGTCTTCTTCAAACCTTTCAATTGTCCGGCGATCTCCTTCATCAGCGCGTCATCAAAACCGGTTCCCACTTTTCCACGATAATGAAGGACTCCGTTGACTTCTTCTGCAATCTGCAGGGCGCCGAACGTGGCATTGCGGTTTCCCTTGCCT
>DAOMZK010000372.1:0-3468 GCA_035438035.1 Cyclobacteriaceae bacterium
ATTCTGCTACGGACATAGGAGGACTGTTGATCGATGGCCTCGGAGATGGGGTTTTCATTGCAGCAGAAAATTGCGGATCGGATAAAATGATCAATGAGACAGCCTTCAATATCCTGCAGGCTACCCGGACGCGCATTTCCAAAACGGAATACATTTCATGTCCATCCTGTGGCAGAACATTATTTGACCTTCAGGAAACAACAGCTAAAATTCGTTCGCGTACCCATCACCTGAAAGGGGTAAAGATTGCCATTATGGGATGTATTGTGAACGGTCCCGGAGAAATGGCGGATGCAGATTATGGCTACGTTGGTTCAGGGCCAGGGAGAATTACCCTCTACCGCAGCAAGGAGGTGGTCAAGCGTAATGTGCCGGCAGCGCAGGCAGTAGACGAGTTGATTGGATTGATTCGCGAGGATGGAAATTGGATAGACATTAAAGAATCAGTTTAATATGAATAACGAAACTCCGGAGGAGGCGCCTAAGAAAAAGAGAAGTCTTAAGGAATTCCTTTCCATGGGAGAAGTGGGGGGCTATTTCTTTAGAAAGAAGGATCCTAACAGGCCGGTTAATTTTAATATCAAGGTCATGCACGGAATCAATAAGATTTCAATACTTATTTTTCTTTTGGCTGTAATTTATCTCATCGCCAAACGCTTTTTTCATTGAACATTGAATCCTTTCGATCGTTCTGCATTGTAAAAAAGGGAGTTACTGAGGAGTTTCCCTTTGATTCGAATACGCTTGTATTTAAAGTTATGGGCAAGATGTTTGTGCTCACAGATGTCGATTCCTTTGAATCAATTAATCTAAAGGTTGATCCCGAAGAAGGAGCTGATTTAAGGGAGAAGTATGATGCTGTTCAGGAGGCCTACCATATGAACAAAAAGCATTGGATTACCGTCAGAATGGATGGTACGGTGGGGGATGCCTTGTTGAAACAATGGATCCAAAAATCCTATGATTTAGTGGTCTCCGGACTCACTAAAAGTCAAAAATTAGCTATTGGCATCAAATAATCTGTAAATCAGATAGTTATACTGGTTACCAATTGCATTCTTTACGCATTACTTGGGGTTATTTCTTTAATTTTGTTGATTGCATACTATTCCTTTCATGACCAGGGCTTCTATCCTTGCCATTAGCTTATTCGCTCTTTTTGGCGCCTGCACCCAGCGCCTGGTTTGCCCTGCCTATCAGAGTTCATTTATCTATGATCAGGATGCATTGAAAAAGAAATTCAGCTACTTCAAGGAGGATTCAACACCTAAAATTTTAACGGCAAGCAAGAACAAGTACCTGATCGCGGTGCCGGAATCCTATCGAGCCAAGTACAGGAGAATGCAGACCATTGAAATGAAGCCGGTGTATCCAGTGATCCCTGATTCATTGAAGCCGAAGGATGACGATTTAATGCTCGCTGAATCGGATCCTTCAGATACCACCTCCATTGCCAAAGAGGACGCTCAGCCGGGGGATAGCACGTATGCGATCACCAAAACTAAGGAGAAGTATAATCTCGACCAGGATCTTTACATGTGGTATTTCCGGGATATGCTGGTGATGCCGGATGTGCGGGCTGCGCTGGAGAATAAAAACGAGAAGAAAGAAGAAGCAGGGACAGGTAAAGAAGTAAAAAAGGAAAAGGGCATAAAAGGATTCTTCAAAAATCTGAACCCATTCAAGAAGAAAGTGAAGCCAGATTCGCTCGCCGCCCCGGTCCCTAAGACAGATCAAAAAGAAGTCAATGCTCCACCCGCTAAAAAGAAAGGTGGACTATTTAAGAAGAACAAGGAGCCTGATCCATTAAAGAAAGAGGAACCTCCGAAGGATAAGAAAAAGGATGATGGTTTTTAGAAATGAAGTAAAAAGCTACGGGGTAGTACGCAACAAGTACTACTACTATTTACTCTTACTTCATGCTCAATCAAACAAAGACAAATTCCCAAACTGATCTGCCGGTGGTGCAGGCTGGACAATAAATTTGTCATTCCTATCCGGCGAATTTACACCGGAAGAGACGGAGTAATGGTCAAGCTGACCTGCAAAGGGCACGAGTTGGGCCATCATGGATTGCTCATCATCCCCTTCCAGCCACCGCTTTTCATATTCCGGTTGAAGGATTACCGGCATCCGCTCTCCAATAGCTGAGACGGAAGCATTAGCAGGAGTGGTTATAACGGAGAAAGTATGAAACATTTCTCCGTGTTGATCATCAAATTCTTCCCATACTCCGGCCATGGCAAAGAGATTCTTGTCTTTCAGTGTAAACCGGTAGGGTATGCTGGTTTTTTTTCCTGTTCGCTTCCATTCAAAGAATCCATCTGCTGGTATGATGCACCTTCTCTCTTTTAATTTCTTCATGGCCACCTGCTTTTCGCTCAGCATCTCGGCCTTCATGTTGATGATTTTTTCGCCCAGCGGTTTCTTATTGGCCATCACAGGCGGAGAGCCCCAATAAAAAAATGAGACTCCTTTCTGACTGTCATTGGTAATCACAGGAAGAAGGTGCGTTGGCGCGGCATTATAACGAGGGGTATATCCTCCGGGCACATCGACGGCGAATCGTGTGCTGAGTTCTTCTGAGGCTGCTGTAATGGAATATCGGACAAACATGACTATTCAGATGCAAATGTGAGGGCCCTCATCTCAGACCAATATAGACCATTCTGTCCGAACGTGGAAAAGCCAACGTGCCCGCCACGGGAAGGAAATTCAAATTGAACATTTGATCCTCGCCTGGACTTTTCATCCGGGTAGCAGTCCGTGCTAAGGAAAGGATCATTGACGGCATTGACTACCAGCGTCGGGATACGCACAGATTGAATAAAATACAACGAGCTGCACTGGGTATAATAGTCTATCGCGTCCTTGAATCCGTGGATTGGTCCGGTAAAGACATTGTCAAATTCGAATAAGGACTTGATTGCGTCGATACCCCTGATATCCAGATCTTTGCGCACGGCAGCTTTTTCTTTGACTTTCTTTTTCAGGCTTCTGAGAAATCTTTCGTGATAAATCCAGTTTCCTGGCCGACAGATTTCCATGCAGCTGGTATGGAGATTGAGGGGAACGGAAAAAGTGATTGCCTTGCTGACGTTAACATGGGTCCAGGGTTCACCTACATATTTCAAAGTCAGGTTGCCACCCAGGCTAAATCCAACGAGGATGATTTCTTCATATTGATTGGCCAGGTATTGGACTAACGTGTGTAAATCATCTGTTGCTCCGCTGTGATAGAAGCGCAGTTGCCGGTTCATTGTCCCGCTGCATCCGCGAAAGTTCCAGGCCACCACATCATAGTCGTTTGTAAAAAATGCCCTGGCCATCCCGGTTACATACGCCCGGCTGGAATTACCTTCCAGTCCATGACTAATTACTACACATTTTCTTGAACCTTGGCGATACCGGTCGACATCAAGAAAATCGTCGTCAGGTGTAGTGATTCTTTCTCGTTCCGGTTGATGG
>DAOMZK010000373.1:0-3468 GCA_035438035.1 Cyclobacteriaceae bacterium
TAATTGTTGCGCAACCTGGCGGTAATATTATGTATGGCACTGGTACACGTTGGGAGCAGGTTGGA
The DNA here is from genome assembly GCA_035438035.1 of Cyclobacteriaceae bacterium. Lineage (GTDB taxonomy): Bacteria > Bacteroidota > Bacteroidia > Cytophagales > Cyclobacteriaceae > ELB16-189. The sequence goes on from DAOMZK010000373.1 coordinate 66, forward strand.
AATATTGAATGGAGTTGCACCAGCGTCAGTATAGACCCTACCAACGGGATGGTGTGGATGATTACCGGTTCTAAAAACAAGATATGGGCTTATACCGCAAGTGGATGGCTTGAGTACCCTGGTGCTGGCACCGCTTTGGATATCTGTGGCTATAACACCAGTCCTTATATTCTTAATCCTACCAATGCGGTAATGAAAGGCAAATCAACGGATGCCGCTTTTGCCAACGCCGGCGCTATCATTAAATCAACACCAACCACATCCCAGGCTATCGTAGCAACAGAAACCATTGCTGTGGTGACTCCTGCTGTTAATGAGAAATCACCCACTGATCCCTATTTGCGTGTTGCAAAAAATACATACAAAGCCAATGAATATTTCGAAGTCGAATTTGGCAACTTTGAAGGAAGCCATTTTGATTGGATTACGATCATAGAAAAAGACAAAGCTGACGACGAATTTGGAACCTTCAAATACACTGGAGGTGGTGCCAATGGCAAAGTGTCGTTTAGCTATGCCTGGACAGGCACTTATGAACTCCGCGGCTATTTTAACAATGGCAAAGAGGTCAAGGCCCGCATTACAATCAAGATAGATTAGTGCAGGCTGAGCTTGAGAAAAGTGAGGACTTCATTTTGTGAAAAACACTATCCCCGGATTCATCGGATACCTTCCAAACTTATCTCCATATATCGCCAGTCCCCCACCTAATGCAGCATCGGATTCGAGTCGAATAACAATCTCACCGGTTGGTCTTGCCTTGTCCAAAATTTCTTTGGTCAAATTCACCGCCACACGATAGCCGTACGATCCGGCTTCGTTGAGCTTTCTGACCTTCGGCTGATAGTGCCACGACAGCACGCCGCGATGGTCAGCAGGATCATCCGGCAAATCCACACGTTGAATGAAAATGCCATTGGCACTAACCGACACCGCACCGGCAAATACAGTTTCATCCGTCATGGGGTATGCATTGGGACTCGCGCTGGGTGAAGTTTTGGCCCCCAGCATGTAATCACCATCCTTCTTGAATTCCTTACCCATGTCTTTCACGAACAACTCCTTCCCTCCTATCTCCGCAATAAATGTAGCGGCTTCAAACTGGCCCGCCGGAATTTTAAATTTATATTCAAAATATCCCGCTCCTGCTCCGTTTATCTTGCTTCCATCCAGAACATCCCACTGTTTCAACGACCATTTTGATGCAGAAAAATTCTTTGGCTCAACCGTTACCACAGTCGCCTTCCTTCCATTGTTCAAAGTAATGGCTTCCGAAGATCCTTCCACAATGACATGGAAGAAATTGTGATGGAGTTCATTCCCAATCCCATCTTCTAAAATCAAGGCCACTGTAACCAATGCCTTTTCATTTGGTGCCGTAATCTCAATGGATTCCACTTCATTGTTGGCATAGGGTTGATATGGGATCGTTTTCGAAAATCCGCTCCATGTTTTCTTCTGACCAATCGCATCCACGCCACTCAATTCAACACGCAGGCGCAAGGCATTTCCCAAATCATGCCGGCCCGTCATCGACGAAAGGTAAAGCGGAATTTTTACCTTCTCCCCCGGTTTGACGGCCCTGCTGATTTCATTGCCGGTTGAGATATAAATCAGGGAATGAAAATCATTTAAGGTCATCCCCTTCACAATTTCCTCCACGCCGGTGAATTTCTGACTGCGGTCAAATCGCCAGTAGCCATTCCACTCATTGATCACATCGTGGTGCTCGGTGTACAGCCAGCCCGCCATTTTGGGATACTTCCTGAACGTGTTCATCATACGGTGATAATCCCAGGAATAATCCACATCACCCGTGCTGCCATCATAACCCCACACATTGCCGCACTCCGAGTTAAGCATCGGTTGTTTGCCCTGCGCGTATCCCTTCTCAAAATGAAAAGTACTTCCTTCATAAGTATTTTTATTCAGGTTGTCCATGAAACTCTCCCACTCCCACCCGGGAAGATATTCATGCCAGGTATTCATATCAGTAACGGTATGACCCGCACCACAGCAGATAGAGTTATCTTCAATCAGCCTGGTCTTGTCGAGTTTTCTTGCCGATTCCACCATCGACGTCACCCACTTTTGCGTTTCCGGCAGGTAGTTGTTTACTGCTTTCCCATTTTCATTCACTTTCGATCTCAGTCCCCAGGTTTCATTGAACAGTATCCATGAAAATATCGCTGGGTGGTTAAAATCTCTTTTAATCATTTCTGGCATCGTGGCTTCCGATTCTTTGCGCGCTTCCGCGTCAGGCTGGCCCCAGAAGTTGGGAAGATCGGACATCACCAACATGCCCAAGCGGTCAGCCCAATACAATTTTCTTGGCACATCAATTTTAATGTGTGTCCGGATTCCATTAAGGCCGATTGACCGCGCCAGCACGATCTCTTTTTTCATGAATTCATCCGACGGGAAAGTATAAAAACCTTCAGGATGATAGGATTGGTCCAGGGTCAATTGAAGATAGATTGGTTTATTATTCAATGCGACGTAAGGAAAATCTGTTCCCGGTAAATTCATTACTGATATTTTCCGCATCCCGAAATACGTTTTCACAATGTCTTCAGCACCGTTTCCGGAAACTTTCAATGTTACATTGTATAAAAACGGATTCTCCAGCGACCATAATTGTGCATTTGGAATGGCTATATCCAGGGAAACATTTTTCTGATTTGAATCAATTGGTTTGGTGATTTCGATGGGAGCACCATTTCCAGTAATGGAAACCGAAAGAGAAAGTTTAGCCGAACTGGATTCCACCAATCCCACCTCGACATGTACCTGTTGTTTGTCGATATCCGGAATGAATCGAACAAAGTCAATTGCGCTCTTGCCGCGCGCCTCAAGGTAAACCGTTTGCCAGATGCCTCGCGCATCACCATAACCTTGTTTTCCGTATAGCGCAAACATCCTGCGTTTGTCATCCACGCGGAAAGTCAGCTTCTGATCCTCTCCATACTTTAATAATGATGTGAGTTCAAAAGAGAAAGGTGTGTATCCGCCGGTGTGCTTGCCTATTTCCTTTCCATCAAAATAAACTGTTGTTTCATAGTCCGAAGCACCAATGGTAACAAAAGTCCTTTTTTTATTCCATAGTGCCGGTACGTTGATGGTGCGCTGATACCAGGCGATGTCCGCTTCATCTTTTATTCCCGAAAGAGGCGAGCCCCAGGGAAAAGGTACGCTGATGGTTTTGCTAAAATTTTTGTTTCCACTTTGCCAATTCTCTTTAACGCCCACATTGTCCTTGTCAAATTCAAAAGACCAAACACCATTCAGATTCTGCCATTCTGCTCGCTCAAAGTCAGGACGCGGATGCTCGGGGAGAGGAATCTGAGAGACTACCAGAAACGCAATAAAAAGAAATGAGATGGTTAGAATAAAACGCATGGAT
>DAOMZK010000374.1:0-3462 GCA_035438035.1 Cyclobacteriaceae bacterium
GCTCATCATTGACAAAGTATCGGTTCCTAATGCTGACGCATTGAAGAACATTGCCTACGGTTTACGTAATCAGTTTGAGGACCTGCTGATGGTGCTGGCTGCAGACATAGAAGGCAAGCCGCAGGTCGCAGTGATGATTGGCGAGAAACTGGCACAAACCAATGCCTTTCACGCCGGTAACATGGTAAAAGAACTGGCCAAAGAGATTGATGGTGGAGGAGGGGGACAGCCTTTCTTTGCCACAGCGGGTGGCAAGAACCTGAATGGCCTTGATGCTGTTTTGGTAAAAGCGAAAAAAATGATTGATGGAAAATGATCCTGCACCCTGCATTCCTGCATCTTTGAACCTGTAACCTGAAATGAAATTTCGTGGATCAAGCTATCAGAAATAAGTATACGGCTGTCATCGGGTTGGAAGTCCACGCTCAACTATCCACTCAAAGCAAGATCTACAATTCGGATTCGTCTGCGTATGGCGCACCGCCCAATTCGCAGGTGAGCGTAATTACCCTCGCACATCCAGGGACTCTCCCCAAACTCAATAAATCGGTAGTGGAGTATGCCGTGAAGATGGGATTGGCTTGTCATTGTGACATTTCCCGTTCCCAGATTTTTGACCGCAAGAATTATTTCTATCCCGACCTTCCGAAAGGCTACCAGATCACCCAGGATCGGACGCCAATTTGCAAGAATGGTTATGTCGCAATTAAAACCAGGTCTGGCGTGGAAAGGAATATTAACCTCCATCGCATTCACATTGAAGAAGATGCGGGAAAATCCATACATGTTTCAGGGGAAAAGGATACGCAAGTAGATTTCAACCGGGCCGGCGTGGCCCTTGTCGAAATCGTTACGCTACCGGTACTGAAGGATGGGGAGGAGGCATTTGCCTTTTTGACAGAAGTTAGAAAGCTGGTGCGTTACCTTGATATTTGCGACGGGAATATGGAGGAAGGATCGCTTCGCTGTGATGCCAATATTTCCATCATGCCGCACGGCAGCACCACATTGGGTAAAAAGGTGGAAGTCAAAAACATGAACTCCATGCGCAATGTGCAGCACGCCATTGAACATGAGATTGACAGACAGATCAAGGAAACTGAAAGGGGAAATGCAATCATTTCCGAGACCCGCACCTATGACGCTGACGCAGGCCTCACGCATGGCATGCGCGCCAAAGAGGAATTGAATGATTACCGCTATTTTCCAGACCCGGATCTGAGTCCGTTGAGTATTTCCAATGAATGGCTGGAATCAATTCGGTCCTCCATGCCGGCCTTGCCATCGGAATTGTATTCAAAATTTGTCACGCAATACCATCTTCCGGAGTACGACGCTCATGTTTTGACTGAATCAAAAGAGTTATCACAGTATTTTGAAGCGGTATGCAGCCATACAAAGAACTACAAGGCCGTTTCCAACTGGATCATGGGTCCGGTTAAAGGGTTTCTCAACGAAAAAAATGCTGATTCCGGAAAATTTGTTCTTGCACCTGGAACTTTGGCGCAACTGATTGAATTAATCGATAAGGGAAGCGTTAGTTTTACGGTGGCTTCGCAGACTTTATTCCCCGCATTGATTGGGCATCCGGAGAAAGACCCTCAGACCCTGGCGGAAGAATTAAATCTGATCCAGGATAGCGATGCGGACTCGATTCTTCCGTTGGTTAATGAAGTTATCAAGGAGTTCCCTTTGAAGGTGGAAGAGTATAAAAAGGGCAAGAAGGGAATTGTAGCCATGTTTATGGGCGAAGTAATGAAAAGAAGTAGGGGTAAGGCCGATCCCAAGATGGCCAATGCCCTGGTGATACAAAAACTGAATGAACAATGAGAAAAAGTAATGGTTGGGTAATCGTTTTGATAGGATTGCTTTCCTGTGGCGGAGGAGCGAAAGAGGTTAGGGATCAGAAAGATGCGGGCTGGGAGGTAACCATTCGTGGTAAAATTGGATTCCCGTCAAAAGGACCGATCAAGATTTCTGAAATCCGTCCCGATAAGGCAAAACAGTGGGAAGACACCATTGTATTGAAAAGCAATTACACTTTTGAAAAGAAGGTGAGGATTGATCAACCTGGTTATTATCAGCTTAATTTCTTCAATGCCCAGTTCATTAATATTGTTCTGGCTAAAAATGATCTTGAAATCAATGCCGATGGTAACAGCCAGGGTGGATTCTTTGAAGTAAAGGGATCACCCGACCAGGATCTCATGGTAAAAGTGCAGAAAGTGATGAGCGATGTGCAGACGACCCCCGAAGCAAAGGATCTTCAGGCAAAATTTCAGACAGCAGTTCAACAACAAAACAACGCCCGCATTGAAGAGATTCAGGGCGAGTATCAGTCCATCATCAACAAGGCGTACGATCAGGTGGTGACGCTATTGAGCAAGGAACCGCTTTCACTGGGTATGATCGGTGTGCTACAGGGTCGCGGCGCTCCGGACATTGATAAATATTTTACACTGTACCTCGACATTGCAGGAAAATTCAAAAAGGAATGGCCTGACAATTATTATGCAAAGGAATTTGTATCCTTTGTGGAAAAGCAGAAGGCCACAGCGATCGGACAACCCGCACCCGAAATTTCATTACCCGATCCCAACGGCAAAATCATTTCCCTGTCTTCCTTGAGAGGGAAATATATACTGGTAGATTTTTGGGCCAAGTGGTGCGGCCCCTGCAGGCAGGAAAATCCAAACGTGGTGAAAGCATATCATGAGTTTAAAAATAAAGGATTCGATATCCTGGGTGTTTCACTCGACAAGACGAAAGAAGATTGGGTGAAGGCGATTCAGGAAGACGGGCTTGTCTGGAATCACGTTTCAGACCTGAAATATTTTAACTCCAAAGCGGCAGGAGACTACAATATCAATGGCATTCCTTTTTCAATCCTTGTGGATCCGAAAGGAATAATTGTTGCAAAGAACCTCCGTGGTCCCAGTCTTCAGAATAAGTTGAGAGAAGTTTTAAAGTAAATTCTAGTTGAGTGAGGTAAAGCAAAAGGAGATGATGTTGGCACCCATTTGAAGGGCTTCCAGTCGTTTAGCTTCCGGATCATTGTGAATGCGTTGATCTTCCCATCCATTGCCGAGATCACATTCGAACGAATAGAAGACCACCAGGCGTCCTTCATAAATTAGCCCAAATCCTTGAGCCGGCTTTCCATCGTGTTCATGTATTTTAGGAAGGCCTTTCGGGAAATTGTATTTCTGATGATAGATAGGGTAGGTAAAGGGAAGTTCTACCAGTTCAAGCTCGGGTAACACTTTCTTCAATTCGATCCGGATAAATTTATCCAGTCCGTAGTTATCATCAATGTGAAGGAATCCGCCGCCGAGTAAATAGTTTCTCAGGTTCTGGGCTTCTTCAGTTGAAAAGACAACATTGCCGTGCCCGGTCATATACACATAAGGGTAGGAGAAGAGATCGCGACTGCCCACTTCAACCGCATCTTCCTCGACCGCC
>DAOMZK010000375.1:0-3438 GCA_035438035.1 Cyclobacteriaceae bacterium
GCCAATGTCAGCATGTTAAGCTGCATCATCTGATTCAATTCCTCACGTGATAAGTCATTGATATTTCCCCATGAACCGAAGCCGGCATTGTTGATGAGAATGTCAATTCCGTAGTTCTTCTGTTTCAACCATTGCTCGACCTCGAGAGCAGCATCCATGCGTGAAAGATCGAGTGAAAGGTAGTCTGCCTGTACTTTGAATTGATGGGTGAGTTCCTGGCAAATACCTTGCAGTTTGTCAGCAGAACGAGCAACCAGCAGCACATCGTGTTTTTGTGATGCCAGTGCTCTGGCAAACGCAAGACCAATACCTCCACTGGCCCCAGTGATCAGGGCAAAAGACATAATTTACTTGTTGGTAATCGACATCAGTCGCTGATAGAACAACGGCTTGCTCTCCTCGGTGCGGGGCTGGAATTTCCCTGTAATGATCGGAACATACATCACGCGACGACGGCTTTTCTCGCCGACATAGGGTGACTGCGCCACGCGGTGCCACAGGCGGCCGTCGTGTACAGTGAGGTCACCGGGCTCGACATTCAGGCCCAGTTCACGCTTGTCTGCCTTGTGGCTGAGGAAGTAGAATTTCTTAAAGAGAAGGGTGCGTATGCCTTTGTTGTGGGTTCCGGGTAATATTCGCAGTCCACCATTATCCGTTGACGAATAATCCATATGGAGACCGACATTCAACATTGGCATAATCTTATTGCCATAGAAAATGTCGCGCAAAGCGTCTGTATGCCAGCCTAATTGACTGTAATTACTTTCCGATGAGTTTACGTAGTGGTTGAATACGAGGCCGTCTTTTTCATTTTCTCCTACGCGGGAATCCGGCGCACCGATCAACTCAAATAATGCCTGAAGGCGGGGTTCTTTGAGGAAATTCTGAAATACTTCACTGAATTGATTCAAGAATGCAAAGCGTTGTACAATCCGTTCTCCGTTCACATCCGTACCATATTTAATTGGTACTCCGTTGACCATCTTGCGGTCTTCCTTAATCCATTCCTTCTGAATTCTCTCTGATTCCCTTAACATTTCATCTATCAACGACTTGTCGACGAAGTTCTTAAAATGCAAAAATCCGTAGGTATCAAAGAACTCTATTTGTTCAGGCGTCAGCTTAGATTCCAGCTTAAAAAAAGGGTAACTCCCGTTCACTTTGTGCGCCTTACCATTCTTAACCTCTTCGTACATGGTCACTTTTTTGGTTTTTTAGAATTCCAACCCGCAAATTACTCGAAATTTATTGAATTGTTAATATTAATCTTTCCTTTAAAGCCCAAAACTGGCTCAATTACCAATTGCCGGCCTATTTTCAAGCCCCGGCCGCTCAATTACCTTTCTGACAACCGTAAAAACACCATAGGTTACGAATGGTGCAACAATCAGGTCGAGCGTATAATGGACATGCTGCCAGGCCAGAAATATACCCACAGCAATTGTGCCAATAATCTTCACCATTTTAATCCTTTTATTGGTCTCCACCAAGAGAATAGCCATCATTGAACTTACGTGACCCGAAAAAAAGAGGTCCTTGGCGAAGCCGTTGTCCGGGTATACGAGAAATGTGGCAATTGGATCAACGAGCAGAATCATCCCCGGTGGGGGCTCCAGCGTGAGCAAATACATGGTTCCCATCCTGATCAGATTCACAGCACAATACGTGGTCATTCCAATTACAATGGTATTGGGACTCTTTACTGAAACGTAAATAATATGAATCAGCGAAACGTAAAGAATAATAAAAATGGTCAGCGACCAGTCTCTTGGTGTAAGCACATTCAGGATCGGATCATCGAGCAATATCCCGGGCTTGGGCTGTATGACGGTCTGATAAAAGGTGGACATATAGAAAACCATCAGGAGCATCATCCCAAAACAAAATGCCATTGCCCAGCGGTGACGGGTGCTCTGTAAGACAAGGCTCCAGGTCATGAATTATTCAACGATAATGAGGTAATAATTCTTTTTCCCTTTTTGCGCGAGCAAATAACGGTTATGCAGCAATTCAAATGAAGGCTTCATATGAGGGTCTTCCAGTTTCATTTTGTTGATGCTCACGCCGCCACCCTGAATCATTTTGCGTGCTTCACCCTTGGAAGGAAAAATGACTGACTTCGTTGTCTCGGACAAAAGATCGGTGACGGATGCGGTAGTTTGAAAGTCAGACCGAGAAATCTTCGCCTGTGGAATGCCATCGAAGACATCCAACAAGGTGGATTCATCCAGGCCCTTCAGGTCTTCTGTCACCGAGCTGCCAAATAGAATTTGAGAAGCCTTGACAGCGGCAGTGTATTCGGCTTCGGAATGAACCCTGATCATGATTTGTTTGCCGAGTTCCTGCTGCAACGCTCTCAGGTGAGGGGCCTTCTGATGCCCGGCAATCAGTGATTCAATTTCCGCCTGGGAAAGCTCAGTAAATATCCGTATAAAATTAGAGGCATCTTCATCGGACGTGTTGATCCAGTATTGATAAAAACGGTATGGTGAGGTCTTTTTGGGATCAAGCCACACATTGCCCTGCTCGGTTTTTCCGAATTTGGTTCCGTCAGCCTTTTTGATCAGCGGAGTGGTGAGTGCAAAAGCCTCTCCATCACCTTTATGACGGATAAGTTCTGTCCCGGTAAGGATATTGCCCCATTGATCCGAGCCGCCCATCTGAAGTTTGCAATTCTTATTAGTATAAAGCCAATAATAGTCATAGCCCTGAACCAGTTGATAAGTGAATTCGGTAAACGAAAGCCCCGACTCAAGCCGGTTCTGCACCGAATCCTTGGACATCATATAATTGATGGTGATGTGTTTACCTACATCCCGTATAAAGTCAAGGAAATGGAAGTCCTTGAACCAGTCATAGTTGTTCACCATTTCAGCACCATTGGTGCCGGCGGAGAAATCCAGAAATTTTTCAAGTTGTTTCTTGACGCAGGCCTGATTGTGGCGGAGGATATCTTCCGACAGAAGATTGCGTTCGGCCGACTTTCCGGAAGGGTCCCCAACCATCCCGGTAGCGCCGCCCACCAGGGCTACAGGCTTATGGCCACATCGCTGAAAATGGACCAGGGTCATGATCTGAACAAGGTTCCCGATATGAAGTGAATCCGCTGTGGGATCAAAGCCGATATAGCCTGCAGTGACTTCTTTTTGCAACTGTTCTTCCGTGCCCGGCGTGACATCGTGAATCATGCCCCGCCACTTTAATTCTTCTACAAAATTTTTCTTCATTGCCAGCTTCGTAACAGACCGCAAATATATGAGTTGGCTGCGAATGTAGGGGCTTTTGATGACCGGAGGGATATTTCGGACAACCTGTTGGATGGTTGAGTCAGAATCCTTTTATTGTTCATTAATCTTTAAACATAGCCATGAAACAACCTGAGTCCCTTTTGCTTGTCGCCGATTTTCACCGCACTTTTAAACACCCGATTTTACCTGC
>DAOMZK010000376.1:0-3433 GCA_035438035.1 Cyclobacteriaceae bacterium
TGGTGAGCTTGATATTCTTCACTTTTGTGCCCGCCTTTACTGACTTTGATGCACCCTTCACGGGCAAGTCTTTAATAATAACAACGGTATCGCCATCGTGTAGCACATTGCCATGGGCATCTTTTACAACGGCTGATCCGATAGCTATCGGATCGGCTTCTTCAGCAGTCTCTGTGATTTCATCGGGGTTCCATTCATGGCCACATTCCGGACACATCATGGAAGTACCGGTTGGGTATCCAAACAATGAGCTACACTGGGGGCATTTACTTGATTCAGACATTGTAGGAATATTTTACACAAGTTCCTCCTAAAAAAGACTACTTCCAGAATCCAAACCCATACGACGCATACAGGGCCTTGGCATCATACATGTTTTTTCCTTTGAAAGTCAATTCAACTTTGCGGATATCGGAAATGTTTTTCACCGGATCGCCGTCCACCAAAATCAGGTTTGATTTCTTTCCAACCTCGATAGATCCCAATTCTGCATCTTTGCCTGCCACCTGTGCTGAGGTAAGGGTAGCCTTGCGGAGCACCTCTGCATTGGGCACACCTGCCCTGGCATACAGTTCAAGCTCATGGTGAAGCATGAATCCCGGAAAGTCATCCGTACCGGGTACGAAAGTGATTTTATTGGTGTAAAGTAAACCCAGCATCTTCATCATCTTATCGAATGACTGCTGGTATTGCACTTCATGCCCCTTCATTGCCGGCAAACCACCGGTGTACAAGCCTCTTTTAATTTCAGGCGGGAACATCGACTGAATGGATTGATACCCTGCAGCCAGCTTTCCCGGCTGATTGATAAACATCTGTTCAAAGATGGCCATCGTGGGATCAACCACAATCTTTTTCTCCTGCAACAATTTGATGAACTGTTTTGTAGCCGGACTGTTCAGGTCAATGTTCTTTGCGCGTTCGCCCACTTTGATAAACCTGCCCATAGAACGTGTATCAATAGAATCCCCAAGGAAATTCAGCATGATCATATTCATGTGAATGATCTGATCATATCCGTTATTGATGGCGCGAGTGGCTGACATACCTGAAGGTACATGACCCACGACTTTCAATCCACGCTTGTGTGCTTCTGCAGCAAGGGGCTTAACCCAATCCGGTGGGATGGAACTGTATAATTTAATTTGCTGATAACCATTGTCGGCATAGAAATTCACAGCCGCTATACCTTCTTCCAGCGTCTGTACATTTTTTTCACCGGGTCCGGCAAAGGGACCTGCAAAATCAATAATGCCCGACCAAACTGAAATATCCGGTCCCAGCAAATCATCCTCTTCAATTTGCTTCTTCGTATCAGCCAGATCAAGTGTATTGGCCAGATCCTTCACATTGGTTACACCCGCCGCCAGGTGATACACACCCTGGCCTTTGCCGATATGGGTATGGTTGTCCCATAAACCTGGCAACAACATTTTTCCAGCGCCTGAAATAGTCTTGGCATTAGCCGGTACCGTTACACTCTTTGACTTTCCCACCGCCTTGATGATGCCCTGATCAATAATCACCGTTTGATCCGTAACTATTTTACCTTTCTTTGAATCAAACACATTCACTTCTGTAATCGCAATGGGTGTGGTGGCCGTCTGTGTCAGCTTTATAGCCTGACCCTCATAAAAATCTTTCGTAACGGTATTCTGAATTTTCTTGAGTTCAGGAATTAAGAATTCATAACCCAGTTTTATGGTGGAAAACCATCCTACTTCAGCAAAGAATTCTTTCTTCGGCGTAAACCACACATACACCGGAGGGCCACCGGATCCGGAGAATGCAAACAGTTCGAGTTCTTCCCGGAATCCATTCACCAGTGCGGTATGGTTATGAACGTGCTCTGCAACCAGTTTTCCTGATGGCAACAGTGACAATTCATGGGCGGGTTTCTGCCGCAACAACAGTTTCAGCATCCATTCTACCTCTCCCGGTGCAGCATCGAGGGGCGAATACAGAACGTGGCCATCCGAATTGGCCGAACCCTCTTCGATTTTATTTTTCCACCGGGCCGTTGTTCCTGCTACTTCAAAGGTTTCATTAACCTCTCCTTTGTAATAATCCACTCCTGTCGCTGTCCTCTTTTTCACCTGTCCATCTTCCATGACAACATCAACTCTTAACTTCGGGCCGCGGCCGCGGTCATTGTATTCATATTTGTAAGCCACGTGCCCGGGCCCCTCAATCCACATCAGTTGCCTTCCGGCAATCTGCTTCGGACCCATCACGGTATAGCGCAAGGTATCCACGTCTGCAAAAGCAGAACTGGCAATACTTAAAGTAAGAAAAAATGTTAACAGGGTTTTCATGGGGTTTAGTTTGTTGGCGGTCAGGTCGGGTGACTATTTTTTCAGGACAGTAAATTCTACACGGCGGTTATTGGCGCGGCCCTCATCGGTATCATTGGTATCAATGGGTTTTCCTTCACCATAGCCATGGGCCGTAAGTCTGCTTCTGTTTATTCCCTGGCTGATGAGATATTCCACCACTGATTGTGAGCGTCCCTGCGAAAGTGTCAAATTATATTCATCAGTGCCCTTGCTATCGGTATGGCCGGCAATTTCAATTTCAACGGAGGTATTCTGATCCAGGAATTCAACAACTTTATTCAGTTCAATATAGGATTCCTGCTTCAGGGTGGCCTTGTTAAAATCAAAATAAATATTCTTCAATCTTACAGTCAGCCCCACTTCTATTGGCTGGAGATACAAATCCTTTTTTAACGGTGACAGGTCTTCAGAATTGAATCCGACACTGTCGGTGGAGGACAGGAAACCTTCCGCGGAAGCGGTCAGCATATACCATCCCAATTTTCCAATTTCCAATTCATACTTTCCCTGTTCTGCCGAAACGGAATAACTGCTTTTTTTCTCCGGCTTCAGTGCAAAATCAACTTTTGCGTTAATCGGTTCATTTGTTTTTTTGTTGTACACCATTCCCCCCAGCATCAGTTTTTTGGCTATTGGTGTCAGGTACAATTCAACTGTGATTGTGGTGTCGTTGCCCAGCGGGGGAACAGCAATCGTCATTTCATTGGGTTGATATCCTGATGCACTCCCGGCAATCTGGTATTCATTCGTTTCCGGAATTTTAGTTTCAAACTTCCCGGTAGCCGGGACTTTCAATGCGATGGGTTTCACATCCTTGATGGTGACGGAAACACTTGAGGCCAGTGGCTGCTTCGTTTTTTCGTCAAATACCGTCCCCGCTAACATGACTTTAATATTGCGCGGAACAAGAATAAATATGTCAAGATTGCCTCCGTCGACACGACTGTTCGATCTCGCCGTGTAAACGTTGCCGGCTTCATCAATTGAAAAATAAGAATCGGCAGCCTGGGTATTCACCGGTTTGCCCAGGTTCACAGGCTCCGACCAGTTGGTCCATGTTTCATCTAGTCGCACTGACTTATAAATATCTGCCCCAC
>DAOMZK010000377.1:0-3422 GCA_035438035.1 Cyclobacteriaceae bacterium
GGACATTTATCCATTCAATTTTGAATCGGAGGATTGGAAGGAACTCTGGGACGAATTGAAATCCGTTGTAGAATTCTGGATCGGGCAAGGTGTCACTATTTTCAGAGTAGATAACCCGCACACAAAACCAATTTTATTCTGGGAATGGATTATTTCAGAAATCAATAAATCTTTTCCCGATATCATTTTTCTTTCGGAGGCCTTCACACGTCCTAAAATTATGGCCTCACTTGCCAAAGTGGGGTTTACCCAATCCTACACCTATTTCACCTGGCGCATTACAAAAGGAGAGATCACGGCCTACATGAATGAACTCATTAACAGTCCGTCCAGAAATTATTTCCGTCCCAACTTCTGGCCCAATACACCTGACATTCTTCCCTGGCATCTGCAGCGCCAGGGCGAAAATATTTTTATTATTCGCCTGGCATTGGCGGCCACATTATCCTCCAATTACGGTATTTATGGCCCGCCGTTGGAATTCAATGAGAATATCCCGATGGAAGGCAGGGAGGAATATTTGAATTCAGAAAAATTTGAGATCAAGTATTATGATTGGCGCAAGACCAACCGGATGACGGACATCATCACCCTATTGAACCTGGCCAGAAAGGAAAATCAAGCATTGCAGTCAACGTGGAATCTTCATTTTTGTGAAGTCGAGAACCCGGACCTGATCGCTTACATCAAGATCACCGATGATCTGAGCAGTATCATGTTCATTATTGTGACACTTGATCCGCATCAGAAACAATCCGGTTATGTTCAGGTACCGGTGAGCTTACTCAGACTGGGCGAAAAAATTAATCTCAAACTGCACGATCTAATCACCAACGAGTCATTCACGTGGACCCAGGAATGGAATTATGTAGAATTGGAACCTCATAAAATGCCACTTCACCTTTTTAAAGTAGATATTCACGAATCTCAAATGTGATGGCCGCTGCAATTAAACATGACCCGCTTTGGTTTAAAGACGCAATCTTTTACGAGTTGAGCGTCCGCTCATTCTATGACAGCAACGGCGATGGAATTGGCGATTTTCAGGGCCTGCTGCAACGGCTGGACTACCTTGAGGATCTGGGAATAAATACGATCTGGTTGCTGCCATTTTATCCTTCCCCTTTAAAGGATGATGGCTTTGATGTGTCTGAATATTGTGATGTCGATCCGGACTATGGTACGCTCGCTGACTTTAAGTTGTTCCTGAAAGAAGCTCATCGGCGGGGGATCAAAGTGATTGCAGAACTTGCCCTCAATCATACTTCAGACCAGCATCCCTGGTTTCAGAAGTCCAGAAGAGCAAGAGCGGGTTCGCGCTATAAGGATTATTATGTATGGAGTGACACACCAGACAGGTACAAGGATGCACGCGTGATGCTGTCCGAGCAGGAACCTGCCAACTGGACGTGGGATCAGGATGCGAAGGCATATTTCTGGCATCGCTTCAGTCACCATCAGCCCGAACTGAATTTTGAGAACCCTGAAGTGCAGTTGGAGATGATTAAAGTGGCTGACTTCTGGTTAAAGATTGGCGTGGATGGCTTCAGACTTCCTTCTGTACCCTTTTTGTTTGAGCAGGAAGGTACAAGTTGTGAGAACCTGCCGCAGACACATGAATTTCTGAGGAGGCTGAGGGCTCATATCGACAGGGAGTACAAGGATAGAATACTCATTGCGGAAGCGAATCTCTGGCCGGAGGATTCAGCAGCTTATTTCGGTGGTGGCAAGGAGTGTCATATGAATTTTAATTATCCGCTCATGCCGCGGCTTTTCCTGGCGTTGCGAACGGAAGACAGTTATCCTATAATCGACATCATGGAGCAAACTCCGGAAACCCCGCCGAACAGTCAGTGGGCGCTTTTCCTCCGCAATCATGATGAGATCGGATTGGAAATGGTAACGGAAGAAGAAAAGGATTACCTCTTCAAGGCATACGCCAACGATCCTCAAACAAAACACAATATTGGCATACGCCGACGGTTGGCCCCGCTGATGAACAATGACCGTCGCAAGATTGAGCTCCTGCATACCATTCTGCTTTCGCTGCCGGGAACACCGGTGCTGTACTATGGTGATGAGATTGGAATGGGAGATAATGTTTACCTCGGCGACCGCTTTGGTATCCGGACGCCCATGCAATGGAGTATGAATCAGAATGCCGGATTCTCCAGTGCCAATCCGCAAAAACTTTTTCTGCCGGTTATTTCCGATCCGGTCTACCGTCACGAATCTGTAAACGTCACGACACAGGAAGAAAATTCTTCCTCACTGCTTTGGTGGATCAAGAACTTGATTGCCATGCGGAAAAGGTTGCATGTTTTCGGCAGAGGCGATCTTAAGTTCCTGGATAGCACCAATGCGAAAGTGCTTTGTTTTGTGCGCAGCTTTGAAAAGCAGCGCATTATTGTGGTGGCTAATTTGTCCCAGTTCTCGCAGGCGACGACCATTGACCTTTCTGAATTCAGAGACTGCGATATCACAGAAGCTTTTAGTCAGAACCGGTTCATGAGTGTAGGAGAGGGGGAGTATCCCATCACCATCTCGCCTTACGGATATTTTTGGTTCCAGGTCGACGACCAGGATAACAAAGAAACGCAAGGCCCGGGTGGTGAACTCCAATTATTTAAAACTGATAGTTCATGGGAAAGGGCATTTAACCACTTTGATGAAGTGCGGGTCTTTGAGAGAAAGATTCTACAGCCTTTCATGAAAAAATGCAGATGGTTTGGTGGCAAAGCCAAGGTCATCAGCAAAATGAGCATCCATAAAATGGTGCCGTTGAAAGTAGAAGGCACCACCCACTTCCTCACGATCATCGAAGTACATTATGTTCAACGACTTCCTGAATTTTATTTTCTCCCGCTGACCTTCGTTCCTTCCGAAATGGTAATGGAGCGCTTTGAATACACCTCACAAAGTGTAGTATGCCGCGGAGAAATTCAGGGAAAGGGAGGATTTATTCTTGACAGCAGTTACGACAGGTCATTCCGTGACTTCCTGTTTGTCAGCATGAGCAAGGAGCTTAAATTTAAGGTTGATGACGGCACGCTGGAGTTCAGCGCCGGCGTATTTTCTAAAATTAATGACGACAAGGTCGAATCAAAACTCCTCAAGGTTGATTCAAGTAATACGGCCATCACATACAACGATCAGTACTTCTTCAAATTCTATCGCAAGATTGAACAAGAGATAAATCCTGATCTTGAAATCATCAGGTTCCTTTCTGAAAATACCAATTTTAAAAATAGTCCCCGCTATTCCGGTAGTATGGAATACAAGGACAATGAAGGAAAGAATTTTGTTTTTGGATTGCTTCAGGAAAAGGTTGATAACCAGGGTGATGCATGGAATATGACCATTGATTCTGTGGGCAGATTCTATGAACGGGTATTGACCGGCGCAAAGAAGGAGAAACTGCC
>DAOMZK010000378.1:0-3418 GCA_035438035.1 Cyclobacteriaceae bacterium
CAAGGGACTGAAAACCGGTATGTATTACCTACGATCAACCGCTGCCTCTGATGCCATCAAGTTCACGATTGACAAAGCCGCCATGCAGCAGCCTCAAGCTGAAGTCGTAAGCCAGGAAGCCACCGTCGCCGAGCCTGCATATGCCCAACAAACCATAGCAGGAGCGGTTGCGAAGGAATCTCAGCAGGCTATTCGTTATGAAACTATGCCATTGGCTGAAGTCGCTGCCGAGAGAGATCAGCAAAACAGGGCAGACATGGCCTGTTCATTGGATAATCCTGAGGGCTGTGAAGCTTGCGGAAGTTAATTGAATTCAAAATCCAAATAAAAAAGCCCTGCACGATGCGGGGCTTTTTTATTGAGCAGATTATTTCTTCTTCTTCCGCTGTGGCGAACGACCGAATGTGGTTTTCACTTTAGCCTTCGATGTATTGGATTTGGGATTGTGGCTTTTATCCGCCACTGTCTCTTTTTTAGTAAGACCTTTATCCAGTCCCAGTACGATATTGATACCCGCCCGCAAGGTTAACAGTTGTGCGCTGTTGATATAGGAATTCAGGGTTTGCTCGGAAATCAGTGAGGCCGGGGCGCCGAGTAAATTGTCTCCTACGAAATAAATCTGAACCGGAGACATGTTAAATGAAACACCCAGACCTAAATTATTGTACGATCGGTTCGAAACCGTATAGCTCACAGTAGAACTCACCAGCTTTCCAAAATTTTTACTGAGCGCAGCTGTCATGCCCGTTGAAGTCTGGTCTCTGAAGTTTTGACCAAAAAACAAGACGCCAAGTTTAAGGTCTTTTACCAGTTCATAATTTGCGCTCAGGTAAAATTTACCCGGGAGCGAAGTTGAATAAGACCCTATAGGAGATTCGGTCATCGTGAATTTTTTCTTCAGCGAATCCAGCTGGGCGTTCAGGTAATTCTGATTGTGATTGACAAGCTGGTTCAGATCGAATCCGGAAAAGGTATAATTGGCTTTAGCCGGATCCAGTGTGTATTGATAGGTATTATTTCTCCAGGTAATAAATCCTATATCGGTAAGACTGGCTGACACAATCAGCTTGTCCATAAACTTATAGGTCGCCCCAAGATCGAGTCCCCAGCCGTTATTTTTTAAATAGTTTGTCCAGTGTGAAGCGGCATCGTAACCCGGTGTTTTCATCTCCTGAATCCCGGATGTCCGAACCAGGGCAGAGCCTGTTGCGGAAATCTGGTAATCATTCCCCACCTGTACGATCAACGAAGAGTTTTCCGTGGACACATTGGACTGACCTACAAGAAATTTCAAGCGCCCTCCAATGGTCAATTTCTCATTGGCCTGGTAGGCAAGGCCGATATTGGTGGATATGATTGAATTCTGATCTGCCTGTGGTGACGTATTGGAGTAAGTGCCGACCAGCGGGGCTGTACCATCCACAAATAAAGTGGCAAGGCCCTTGGGAATCATGGCGCGCTGATGGGTAATAGCCGTTGAGCTGGCGGTAAAATACATTTTGGGATTGATCCGAAGACCTATTCTGAAAAGGTCAGCCTGCAACGAGGTTTGAACATAATTTTTCTCAGCCAGGCTGCTGGTCCATTTTGAAAGGTCAGCCTGGGTTACGCCATTGACTTTGGTGGTCATATCGTCATAGGTAAACCCATTGTTGGAATACACGGCCGCCATGGATGATAGGCCGGGCAAACCAATGACTGTCTTGTAACGGGGAATGAATGCAGGGTTCGCTTCCATTGACTGCGGAATGCTGGTCATGAAATACAACGTGCTCTCCGTCTGGGCAAGAGCAACTGTCCCGGTGAGGCCGGCGCAAAAAACCAGGCATAGACGAAGCAGTCTCATTGCAAAGTCATTTTCATTTTAGCATTGAGACCCACATTTAACTTCAACTTATAATCCGTTTTGAATTTTACATTCAAAGGTGTTCCGCTGGGATCCTTTACAGTATTAAGCCTGGATTTGATAATCAGGTATGTGGATGAAAAGAGGGTGTTTATCCGGGCCGTGTTCAGTTCAATCTTGGAATCCGTATTGGTTGCCGCCTGGAGATCTCCCGAACCGGAGACTGAGCTGCCTTTCACCAGATAAGTTTGGTTGCTACTCAAGAGTGAATCCTGAATTACGTAATTCTTATCAGCAAAGTATAATTGTATATAGGCATCGAGTGGCAATTGATTCACTGCAGAAATTTTCATTGATGCCGTATTGATATTGGGCCCGGCAAGGCTTCCAAAATCAATTTTCAGCGTATCTGCCATGACCATACCCGAAGCCCGGCCATACAGGGGTACTTCTGCCGTAAGGGCAACACGAACTTCGCTTTTGTCAGAAAGAAAATTATTGCCTGAACTCAGGCCTTTGTTGATCCGGATTGAACCAGTATAGGCCAATTGAGTCGGTAAAAAATTAATAAGGGCGCTTGCATTGCTCACACTGAGAGAAGTAGTGGCTGAATTGCCCAATGCGATCGGATAATTCAATGTAACCGGGCTTGAAGGAGAAATCAGCATGGGGAGAGTTGATCCGGTTTTCTTCGCAGATAAATTTGAAAAACTCAGTTCAGTAGGCACTCCATTGTCATTGGCGATATCCAGTTTAACGAGAGGTTGAACAAAAGTCGCCGGAGATTTTTTCAAAGAAGAGCTGAATGCGGTAAGATCAACTTCCCTGGGCAGGATATTTACAGTCCGGTCTCCAAAAAATCCCTTGACATAACTTGAGATTACCGTTTTAAAGGATAGCCTGATATTAACTTTTGCGCCAGGGGGAATGAATACACTGCTGGTGTGTTTTTTAACGATGAACACCAACTTCACATTAAATTTGTTGTCTAACAGCCTGATTTTATAATTCTGAAGCGATTTGGATCCGTTGCCTGACGCCATGATGTTCACTGGAACCTGGGTCACCGGATCCACTATATCCGTCAATATCATATTGATGGCAAAACTCAGATTGGGGAGGGATGGTGTGGTAGTCAATGTATACTTCAGTGTTCCTGATTTAATTCCCATTTCAGTCAACAATGCTGGATTGAGATTCAGATCGATAGGCTGAACAATACTGTCCGACCGGAAGTCGACGGAAGTGGGTGGCAAGGTTGCAGCCGTCATATAGACCGATGCAGTAGAAACCACCGAGTCTGCAGGATTGAACAAGTTCCTGATTTCCTTGGAATGAAGGGTATCGGCATACTGCAGATACAGGAGCCCATCTGAATAGACTTTGAGGTATTTGGCGTCTTTATCCGATAAGATACTTTTTACAGACAGCTCTCCACTGGCCAGTGGAACAGCCATTGTAGGGGTAATGGTGACCGTATCCAGGTCGTATTCTTTGGTGTCCACACACGACCCCAGAAAAAGCAAGCCAATAAAGACAAGAATCCTATTTCGCATTCAGAATGCAGTTAGT
>DAOMZK010000379.1:0-3391 GCA_035438035.1 Cyclobacteriaceae bacterium
CCTTCTTGTCACCCGTAACAAATTCAACTCCTGACAGCGGTGGGTTCATGCCCGGAGCACCTGCGCCGTTGTTCATGTGACACTGGATACAATATTTGTCATACACGCGTTTGCCTGCAAGCAGTTCATTTGGAACCGGATCAGGATTTTCCAAAGGGATTGGCTGAAACAATGAAATTGCCAATGGCTTGGGCATCTCATCCTTGAAATAGGTTATGCGCCAGATGCGGCCATGCTGAGAATCGGAGATGTATAAGGAACCATCCGGTCCTTCTGACAATCCGCAAGGACGGAAGAATGCATTTCCCGGATTGGTGATAGCAGGCTGGCCGATAAATCCATCCGCAAATACTTCCCACTGACCAGAGGGCTTGCCGTCTTTCATGGGAACGAAAACAACTTTATAGCCTTGCTGTGCGTGTCCAAGACGATTCCAGCTTCCATGGAAGGCAATGAATGCACCGCCTTTATATTTCTCTGGGAAAAGGTTGCCTTTATAAATCAACACATCGTTCGGAGCCCAATGGCCAGGAAATCCGACCAGCGGATCTTTGGCGTTTACACAACGATCAGCTTTGACACCATCACCGCCATACTCCGGGTTCATCAGTTTTTTACCTTGCTGATGATCATAATAGCAATAAGGCCAGCCCATGTCGTCACCTTCTTTCAGATCAAAGAAAATCTCTGAAGGCAATTCTGTATTCTGTTCTTCGGTGTACAATGCCGGCCAGTAACGGTGCAAGTCATCGCGACCATGTTGTACTGCATACACACGGTCATTTTCCGGACTCCAGGTAAGCGCTACCGCGTTTCTGATCCCAGTCGCCCACCGATGTCCGATGTCTTGTGTCTGACCCAAAGTGTTGTCATCAAACTTCCAGATACCCGCACGGGTTTCCAGTTCTTTGCACGGATCATCGCCTTTTGAATCAGCCGTACGCAGAATCATTTCGCAATCGTTACTGAGTGAACCAACATTGACATACAATCCGCCCTTGTCATCAAAGGTGAAAGGCTTTTCCATATGACCTCCGCCATCCACAAGCGTAACAACCGTATCGCGCGCTTCAGCAGGCAGCATATCGCCCTCGTTCAACTTAGACCGATACACATGTGTACGGTCCGAATAGTATAAGTAGCCATTGTGAAGTTCTATTCCAGTTCCGGGTGTATTGTTATAACCCTTGATAATATCAGCGCGTCCATCTCCTGTGGTGTCGCGCAGGACGATAATCCCTTTTCCTTCACCATTCAATCGTGCGAGGTGAAGATAGATATCACCATTCTTGTTGATGGCCATATGACGTCCACGGCCCAGAGTATCCACCACCACTACAGCCCCGAATTTTTCAGGGAGGGTAATGCCTCCGTTGCCTTCATTGGGAATCAGGACCGTTTTTTTTTCAGGATTACAAGAAGCCAGGCAGGTCAGCACTGACAGCAGAACAAAAGTGTACTTCATTTGGAAATTAGTTTAGTCCGGTAAGATAAGGTAAAATAATACAAATGGGAAGATGAAAACAGATGGAGGACAACCGGCTTTTGGCATCGATTAATTTGGAGGACAGGCGGAATTATTCCAGTTCATAGTAGTACCGGGCTTTTGCGAATTCCAAAATCTTCCTTTCCCACCTGGAAGAGATAATTAGCCGGCATCAATTCTCGGGCGGACCACTATTTATCGGAAAGATTATAGCTACTTTTGAAAACCAGCCTGAAAAAGATAATCTCTATCTATTAATGAAACCTGATCTCGAAGAACAAATCCATGCCTGGAAAAAGATTCAGTCATCGCATAAAGAAGTGCGTTCGGTAACTTCAGACTCTGGTAATTCCGGTAACGAAGAATTTGAACTCATTCTGAAAATGTCGGTCAGGGTGGTGGAGATGGCACAGTCGGAAACGGTGTCCGTAACCAGGAAGATGAAAACAACCGGGCAGTCTACGGCAGAAGGAAATGATGCCGGACTGTTTATTGAGACGGCAAAGAAGTTGGAGAAAGATTTTGCTGAAAAATGCGGAAAGACATATGAACGCCTGTCCAGGCTTTCTAACCGTGGAGATGTCGAAAGGAATCCTTACAGTTAGATTGTGTTGCCGGGTTTCCTGGATTGGTTAACAACGATCAGTCTCGTGATGATAGCCAGCGTCAGCATGATCAGTGCAATTATTAAAGGATACACATTGTGATCGTCATGGCCCGAAGCATTAATGGATTGTGATAATCCAATATTAACGGTCAAGAGCAGCAAAGCTGAAAAAATGAAAAGGATTCGTTTCATGGTAAAAAATTTAATACATAAAAATACGATGCTAGGGGCCAGATCATGTGGCGCCACCGTGAAGCAAATATTAATTTAGTGTTACCTGAAATTGTTAATTACCTTCAATCGATGAAATGGTTCAAACTGTGTGCTTTGTTATTCCTGGTGGATATCCATTTGATGGCACAGCCCGGGCCGATCAGGCTGATTGTCAGGGGTGACGATATGGGATTTACGCATTCGGGAAACGAGGCCTTAATCCGTAGCTATACACAGGGGATACAGACATCCATTGAAGTGATTGTACCCTCGCCGTGGTTTCCGGAAGCCGCAAAGATGCTCAAACAAAATCCTGGTGTTGATGTGGGAATACACCTCGCCCTGACCAGCGAATGGGAAAATGTAAAATGGCGGCCGATGACAACCTGTGCCAGCCTGGTCGACAGCAACGGCTATTTCTTTCCAATGGTTTATCCCAACAAAAACTATCCTGGTCAGTCTATAAAAGAGAGCCAGTGGAATATAACGGATGTCGAAAAGGAATTTCGGGCGCAGATTGAAGAAGGGTTGAAGTTGATCCCCAGGATCAGTCATGTTTCTTCTCACATGGGGTGTACTGGTATCTCGGAAGAAGTGCGTGTACTGACACGAAAGCTGGCGAAAGAGTATAAAATTGATATTGAACTTTCTGATTACAATGTGGGCTATGCCCGTTATGATGGACCAACAAAAACCAGCGCGGAAAAGATTCAGAGTTTTATCAATATGCTCAACAAGCTGGAACCAGGAAAGACTTATCTTTTTGTGGATCACCCCGGACTTGACAACGATGAATTGCGTGCCGTATTCCATATCGGGTATGAAGGTGTGGCGGCGGACCGGCAAGGCGTGACGGATTTATTTACAAGTGATAAGGTGAAGGAAGTGATTAAGAAGAGGGGAATTCAATTGATAGGGTACAGGGAGTTGAAGAAATGACGAATGACGAGCAATTAATCAAAACTATGAATATGAAAAAATGGGTATTTACTACGCTGTTATTCTTTTCAGTTATTGTATGTCACAGCCAGGCCATAGGCCGGGTATATTTTGCTGATACGCCCATGGCGGTTCCATCTGACAAG
>DAOMZK010000380.1:0-3373 GCA_035438035.1 Cyclobacteriaceae bacterium
TTTCCAGGCATTGGCGCGTATGACAAATGGGCCATCGAATGGGGTTACAAACCAATTTTTGGAACGAAGAATGCAGAAGAAGATAAAAAGATACTGAATCAATGGACGCTGAAACATGTGGGGGACCCTCAGTACTGGTTTGGAACCGAGCAGAATTCTTATGACCCCCGTTCGCAAAGTGAGGATTTGGGCAACAATGCCATGCAGGCGAGCACATATGGAATCAAAAATCTGAAGCGCATCGTTCCCGGCTTAAAAGATTGGTACAAGGAGGATGCGGAAAATTATGCCATGCTGAGTGAAATGTATGGACAGGTCATCAGTCAGTACAGGAGATATATGGGTCACGTGACGAAAAATGTCGGTGGAATTTACGAGACACCGAAGACGTATGATACGGATGGTGCAGTCTATGAGCCAGTGACGGCGGCCACCCAGCGTGAGGCGGTAGCCTTTCTCAACAAGCAATTGTTTGAAACCCCCACCTGGCTGTTGGATAAAAGAATCCTGAGCCTTATTCGTCCCGGGTCTGGTGTGGACCAGGTAAGAGTCATGCAGGAGGCAATCTTTAACAGTTTATTTGACTATGCCCGTATGGGAAGACTGATAGAGGGCAGTGCCGGCAATGCCAATGCCTACAGCCTGGATAATTTATTTACTGATATGCAACGCGGTATCTGGTCAGAGTTACCTGCACGACAGCCGATCGACAATTTCAGAAGAAACCTGCAGAAAGTTTATGTGGAAAGGATGGCCCTGTTGATTAATCCGGCATCAACGAATGCTCCTGCGCAAGGCGGGGTTGGCAATCCTGCCATTGCTTCTCCCGTTTCTCCTGACGCGGATCCCAAAAAGAGTGATGTAATATCCCTGGCCCGTGGTCATTTGAATGAATTGAAAAATGAAATCACGGCCGCGATACCTGCTTATGGCGACAAGATGAGCAAGTATCATTTGCAGGATGTGCTGGCACGGATTAATAATGCACTTGAGCCTAAGAAGTAATCGAAATACGAAGCAAAAAAAACGGGGAATAAATCAATTGCTTGACTATTCCCCGTTTCGTTTAACTTTAGCCGTAGCCTCAGCGAAACACCAAATTCCTCTTCCAGAATGAAAACGGCCCAACTACCTTTCGATTTTTGAACTCCACTTTCGCGTCTCGCCAGGTTTCCCGAAGGATCCTTCTCGTGACACAATTACCCCATTCAGGCTTTTTTATTTTTACTTCCCGGAGGAAATAATTTTTTGTTTACCTGTCCAGTTTAATCTTTCTGTCTTCAGCGACTTGGTGATATGAAGGTAGCAGGCTGTCTCAGGTATGCAAATATTTCAATCAAAAAGAATTGCACAACTTTTCAACCGGGTTGTACACAAATTGGTCAGCTATTTAACTGAATGTTTAATGAAAGACCGTAAAATGCTAAGAGAGTGATGGATGTATTTACGAATTACGATTGTCGATTTACGAATTTGCGGCAATAAACTTTATTCAAACAAATTGGGCGTTTCAACTAATTCAGCATAGTTTACTTTTTCAATGGCCTTGGGCGTGTTGCCGGTGGCCTGCTTGCCCTTCAGCCTTCCTACAGTATAGGCTTCCATCTCTTCGGCGGGGTAGGGCTGACAAAGAGAAATCAGAAATTCGCGATCGGTTTTGCTTTGCACGGGCATCAGCCAATCTTTTTCCTTTTCGCGGGGCAAAATGACCGGCATGCGCGGTCCATCTTCCAGTTTGGGGTTATTGTGGATTTTTTGCAGCAGTGCATTGGCCCTGGTGGTCACAATACTGATGGTGCGTTTTACAAGCCCTGAATCCCGATCCACCCACTCATCCCATAAGCCGGCAACCGAAAATGATTCATCATTCTTCATTTTAATGTGGTAGGGAAAAGTCATCTCATGCCGGTGGTGATGCTCATAAAATCCATCCAGGACAATGAGGCATCGCTTGTTACGTGCGGGCTCTTTGAAAGCCGGCTTTTCGAACATCGATTCAGAACGCGCATTGATGGTCTGATTGCCAATTTTGACCGCCTCGTTGGGATTTTTGGCCCAAGCTGGAATAAGGCCCAATGAAAAAAAACTGAATTCTGAAGGATGTTCGTTGGTAATTACCGGAACATCCGGATGATCAAATCCACTGACGTAGAATTTGGGTGTAGCCAGATCGAGCTGCAGTTGAAGGCGGGATATTTCCTCTTCACCTTCCCCATAGCGTTTGGCATAGTCCAGTTTTCTTTTGGTTAAGTAGCGGATATCGTAACACATGGAGTAAAGATAGGCGAATAAATGTTTAAGGTTTCAAGTTAAAGGTCAAAATCAGTGGATTTCTGATTGTTTATAACTGATTCCTGATTAATGATTTGTCGCACGATCAGCGATTAACAAACAAAAATAAAATATCATCAATCTCATTTCTCAAATCTATTTACGCATTTCTCTTACCTGAATATCACTTTCCTTTTGGTTGTATGAGCTTAGCTACAAGTCCCGTCCAACCGGTCTGATGAGTTGCGCCGAGGCCCCTGCCATTATCACCATGAAAGAATTCATAGAAAGTAATATAGTCACGAAAGTGTTCGTCGGTCTGGAGTTTTTCGCAATCGCCCTCGGAGGGCCTGTATCCTTTGATATTTCTTTTAAAGATAGATATGAGTCTTTGGGAGAGGTCATCGGCAATCTCTTTCAATGTCAGCATTTGGCCGGAACCTGTAGGATGTTCAACCTTAAAATCATTTCCATAGTAGTAATGAAACCGTTGAAGGGATTCGATGATCAGGTAGTTAACGGGAAACCAGATCGGTCCGCGCCAGTTTGAATTGCCGCCGAACATGGAGGTCTCTGCTTCAGCAGGAGCATACTTAACTGAAAAACTTTGACTATCAAGCCTGAACGTGTAAGGAACCGAATGTTGTTGCGAGAGGGAGCGAATGCCAAATTCTGAAAGAAATTCTGTAGCGTCAAGCATGCGCTTGAGAATCCGTTTCATCCGGTGTCCCCGGAGTAAAGACAATAAATGGCGTTGATTTTTGCCTTTTTCCCCCCAGCGGGATATGAGGTTGGCAAGTTCAGGCCGGTTATTCAAAAACCACTCGAGTTGGGCTGTGAATTCAGGCATGAGATGAAATGTCTCCTCCTCCAGTACCTCAACGGCAAACAAAGGAATCAGCCCAACCATGGAGCGCACCTTCATTTTTGTGCGCTGATGTTCAGTGTTGTGCACAACATCATAAAAAAATTCGTCGTCGTCGTCCCAGAGCTCAATGCCTTCTTTGTTTACATTGGCCATGGCCCCTGCGATGTACAGGAAATGTTCGAGCAGATCGAAGAGATGCGCAGCAAGGTCGCCGAGAACGCTGGTGAAGGCATC
>DAOMZK010000381.1:0-3357 GCA_035438035.1 Cyclobacteriaceae bacterium
ACCGCTTGCAGCCAACTGATTGGGGTCAGCGGTATTTCAGAAGTAATTTTATGCTGAATGTTGAAATACCAGGGGACTAAAAATCCGGCGACTGAGCACATCAGATAGATCCTCACCCGGGAGTAAAACGATTCATATAGTATTAGGATGGCCAGCTGAAATTAGAAAAGGCAGTTTGGGTATTCCTTTTTTTAGGAATAGTTTTGTTAAACCCCCTCAAACAATGGATTTATCCATTTTCTTCTCCCCGCTTGATGAATCTGTTTATTCTTCAATAACTGCTCCCTCGTCTGTATTAAAAAACATCCGGATTTTCAGTGAGAAGATGCCCGATTACAAAGATGCGCACGTTGCTATCCTGGGTGTGAATGAGACACGGGGCGCCGGTCACCATGCCGGGAAAAACCAGGCGCCTGATGAAATAAGAAAGAAGTTTTATCAACTAAAAAAAGGATCAGGCGCATACCGGATTGTAGATCTCGGCAATCTTAACAACGGGATCGATCTGGATGAGACGTATGTCAGACTGAGTGAAGTTTGCAGAATATTACTGGAGCATAATGTTTTGCCTGTCATCCTGGGCGGAACACATGACCTGGATTATGGTCAATACTGGGCTTATGAAAGGCTTGAGAAACTGGTCAGTCTATTGAACATTGATGCATTTCTTGATCTTGAGGATAAACATGGGGTATCGCAGGATCGCAGACACATCCATAAGATCCTGCTGCATGAGCCAAACTTTCTTTTGAGTTATACCCATCTGGCCTACCAGAGCTACCTGATTGACCCCTCTTCCATCAGTGTTTTGGAGAAGCTTTATTTTGAAGCATTCCGGATCGGGCAGATGCGTACCAACTTACAAGAAATGGAGCCCGCTATCCGGCAGGCCGATCTGCTCTCATTTGACATCACATCCATCCGTTCCGCGGATGCACCCGGCAGTGACCGGGCTCAGCCTTTTGGATTGAGTGGTGAGGATGCCTGTCAGATTTGCTGGTATGCAGGTATGAATGAGAAGCTCAGTTCATTGGGAATTTACGGTTATAGTCCTGACCTCGACGACGCGCACAAAAAAACGGCCTCTGTGATCGCCACTATGGTGTGGTATTTCATTGAGGGATTTTATCACCGCAAAAATGAGCGCGATTTCAAGAGCAATGACTTTACCAAGTACACTGTATCCTTACCGGTCGAGCCGGAATTGCTCATTTTCTATAAGAGTAAATTTACCGAGCGTTGGTGGATGGAAATTCCATCGGTCACTCAAACCCCTTACAGTCGTAACAGCATAGTACCCTGTAGCTACAATGATTACCTCGCGGCTACGAAAGGAGATGTGCCAGAACGATATATTACAGCAATGGGGAAGATGTGAGCGTAAGTCCTTTATTTGCGAATAGCGCTACTTCAACTCTGCAATAACGGTTCTGCCGCCCTTGGTGACCTGACCCATAGTCACTTTTACCACGGCATCCACAGGAAGGAAAACATCTACGCGTGAACCAAATTTGATGAAGCCGAATTCCTGTCCTTGTTCAAGCGACGCGCCTTCTTTGACATAGCATTTGATACGACGGGCGAGCGCTCCGGCAATCTGGCGGAATAAAATCTCTGTTCCGTTCTTCATTTTGGCTACGACGGTAGTGCGTTCATTCTCTGTGCTGGATTTGGGATGCCACGCTACCAGGTATTTTCCCGGATGATATTTATAATAGCTGATGGCCCCGCCCACGGGCATGCGATTGACATGCACATTCACGGGAGACATGAATATGGAAATTTGCTTTCTCTTTCCTTTCAGGTATTCTGTTTCCTCAACCTCTTCAATCACGACTACTTTCCCGTCAGCGGGGGCAAGGACCTGATTTTCATTTTTTGAAATATTGAAAATCGGGTTGCGAAAGAACTGCAGAATGATGAGATAGAAAATGATGCTGCCGCCGATGACAATATTGTGCAGCAATCCGGCTCCGGGCAATAAATAAATCAATCCTGCATTGAGCACAGACAGGATGATCAGTAATACAAAGAGCAGGGTTCTGCCTTCTTTATGGATGGTCATATTTCAGATTTCAGTACCGTCCCGATAGCTCCCGATAATTATCGGGACGGGATAGGGGAGCAAATTTCCGATATTCCTTCGAAGGAACGTAATCTGAGATCAGAAATATAAAATTAAAATGGATTTAGAATCCGCCGCGATATTTATAAGTCTTGGCAACTTTGTCAATCGCCACCATATATGCTGCAATACGCATGGAAACTTTATATTCAGTGGCTACGCGGTAGACATTGTCAAAGGCGTCTTTCATAATCCGGTCGCTTCTGCGATTTACACGCTCGGCAGTCCATTTATATCCCAACCTGTTCTGGACCCACTCAAAATAGGAAACGGTTACGCCGCCTGCATTCGCCAGGATGTCAGGTACTACGCTTACGCCTTTTTCATAGATGATACTGTCTGCTTTGGAAGAGGTAGGGCCGTTAGCGCCTTCCACAATCAGTTTGGCCTTGATCTTCGAAGCATTCTTTACGGTGATCACATCTTCTGTCGCTGCCGGCACCAGGATGTCAACTGGAAGTTCCAGAATTTCCTGTCCTGATATTTTTTGAGCTTCTGCGTAACCATCCAAAGTGCCTTTGTTTCCTTCACGATATTGAACGGCTTTGTCGATTTCAATTCCCTTTTCATTATAGTAAGCACCGGACAGGTCGCTGATGGCCACCACTTTCAAACCACGTTCTGCCAGGAGGCGCGCTGCCCACATGCCCACGTTACCAAAACCTTGCACGGCACAAGTGGCATTGTAAGGGTTGATTTTTAGTTTGCCCATCGCGGCCAGGGTGGTCACCATTACCCCACGTCCTGTGGCTTCTGTTCTTCCGAGAGAGCCACCCAGTACGATTGGCTTTCCTGTCACCACAGCATTTACGGTCATGCCCTGCGTGCGTGAATATTCGTCCATGAGCCACGCCATTTCACGGGGCCCCGTTCCCATATCAGGGGCAGGAATGTCTTTGTCCGTTCCGAAAATATCAATCATCGCGAGCGTATAGGCTCGCATCAGGCGTTCAATTTCCCCAGCAGACATCTCGCGGGGATTGCATTTTACTCCGCCCTTCGCGCCGCCATATGGGATATCCACCACGGCACACTTCCAAGTCATCCATGCCGCAAGTGCTTTCACTTCATCAAGATGAACACCGGGATCAAAACGGATTCCGCCTTTAGAAGGACCTAAAATGGTGGAGTGAACTACACGGTATCCTTCAAACACACGAATGCTACCGTCATCCATCGTTACCGGCAGAGAGACGATGACCTGTTTGGCGGGCACTTTTAACACATTGTAT
>DAOMZK010000382.1:0-3357 GCA_035438035.1 Cyclobacteriaceae bacterium
TTCACCGTCACTCTTCACGGGGCAAAGAGTCCTTTGTCAGTGTTGACCTGGGTTAGATTACCGAAACCCTTTTTGAGAGCGAACTCTTCGGTCACAAAAAAGGATCTTTTACCGATGCCAAGGAAGACCGGCCGGGCCGTTTTGAAATGGCCAATAACGGAACATTGTTTCTGGACGAAATCGGAAATCTCTCCATGCCTCTCCAGGCGAAACTGCTTACGGTCTTACAAAACAGGAAAGTAAGCCGCGTGGGTGCCAACAAAGATACGCCGGTTGACATCCGCCTGATTTGCGCCACGAATCTTCCTTTATATGACATGGTGAAAGAAAACCGGTTCCGTCAGGATCTTCTTTATCGCATCAATACAATTGAAATTGAAATTCCATCCCTGCGTGACCGAATGGAGGACATTCCCCTCCTGTCGGCACACTTTTTAAAACACTACGCTGAAAAATACAACAAAAACATTTCCAAGATCAGTGAAGGAGCGATGACGCGGATGAACAAGCATCCCTGGCCGGGCAACATCCGGGAATTACAACATTCCATAGAACGTGCAGTTATTCTATCCAACAGTTCAGTACTACAGCCTGAAGATTTTAATTTTAATATAGCAGCCGGAAAGGAAAGTGAACAACCTTTGAATCTCGACCAGTATAATCTGGATGAAGTAGAGAAGCTGCTCATCCGGAAAGTGTTGAAAAAATACAATGGCAACATCACGCAGGCCGCGTCGGAACTGGGATTGACACGGTCATCGTTGTACAGAAGGCTGGAAAAACACGGATTGTGAAAATGACGGTGATAAATTTCCAATCACTGCACATCTCAATTGACATTGCGCGTTTATCGTTCGGTATTTTGCGTTTAAAAATCAAACTGCCAAATTCCAAAATTCAAAAAAAATTCCACACCCTAAATACCAACACTGCACCCCAAGAACATCAAGCGTCCTCCTTCACCGCCAGGCGCTTTAGCACATAACCCAGCATAAGTCCCGTAGAATAGATAACCTGCCGTCCAAACAAGCACTTAGGACAATCCGTCATATCGGTAAATAATTTGACATCAATTCATCATTCATCAATTCCAACTTACCCTTCACTCGCCATTCGTTGTTCTTCTCCAGATAATTATCGGGACGTAATTCGTAATTTGTTCCCCCATGAGGTTTCTCCGTGATTTCCGCTTCCGTGTCGCTTTTCGCGTCGCCATGATCGGACTCACCATGTCATTGTTCGTGTACATGACCGGTCATCCAAACATGATTTTCGCCGCTGTCCTCACCGGGTTGATAATCGTGGGGCAATTGGCTGAACTGTACCGGTTCACCTCGCAGACCAACCGAAAGCTTACGCGCTTCCTCGAATCAGTAAAATATTCTGATTTCATCTCCGGTTTTACCGCTGATAACAAACTGGGCTCGAGTTTCAGGGATCTGAATTCGCGGTTCAATGAAGTGTTGGAAGCTTTTCGAAAAGCCCGATCCGAAAAGGAAGAACACTGGCAGTATCTGAATACTGTCGTTCAACAGGTACGCACCGGAATACTTTCATTCAATGCGGAAGGCAATGTTCAACTCATCAATGCCAACGCGAGGAAATTCATGGGCGTGCAGGCCATTAAAAATATCAGCGAACTGGAAGCGAAAAATCCGAAATTACTCCAGGCCATCCGCGAAGTGGAAACCGGGCACAGTACATTATATAAGTCGGATGACTACCTCCTGACCATCCAGGCGACGGAGATGCGTATTCGCGGTAACACCATGACGTTGCTTACCCTGCAAAACATTCAGACTGAATTACAGCAACAGGAAATTGAAGCCTGGCAGAAACTCACTCGCGTGTTGCGGCATGAGATCATGAATTCCATCACCCCTATTTCCTCTCTGACCTCCACACTCAAGGAAATCCTGGACCAGGACATGGTTCATAAAAACAGTCACTACGAACTAAAGAATGAAGGTGCAGAAGATCTGCGTGAAGGACTTACCACCATTGAAAACCGAAGCAAGGGGCTGATTAAATTCATCGACGCCTATCGTGAATATACCTCCCTGCCTCAACCGAAATTGCAAACCATCCGGGTAAAAGATCTTATCGAAAAGGTGGCCCTGCTGATGAAACCGGAAATAAAAAAGACAGACATCCATTTCGATTCCAGCGTACAATCCGAGTACCTGACCATTGATGCGGATGAAGAGATGATCGAGCAAGTATTGATCAACCTGATCAAGAATTCAATTGAAGCACTTGGTGAAACTGCCCATGGAAAAGTGGAGTTGACAGGAAAGTATTCCGGCAATTCAGTTACTATTGAAGTCAGTGACAATGGACCCGGAATCATCCGGGAGGCGATTGACCGTGTTTTTGTTCCCTTTTTCACCACCAAGAAAACCGGTTCTGGAATTGGCCTGAGTCTTTCCCGTCAGATCATGCAGATGCACAACGGTTCACTTTCTGTTGAATCAGAGCCGGGGGTGAAGACTGTGTTTAAGTTGAGATTTTAGATCAACTTACTGGAGCTTAAAAAAAGAGATTTCAAATCTTATGTTCCCATCCTCACATCTTCTCATCTTTCTCATCCTCCTTACCGCGATTGCATGAAGTAGCATTCACACAATCCGAACATTACCGCACTATGTTTTTAAGATCAATTTGTCAGCCTGCTTGCGTGGTTGGCAGTCGTTGCTAATTTTTGTGACTGCGCGGAGGGACCGTGTCAATAAATCACAAAAACAAAATGAAAGATTTAATGAAAATGAATGTTTCAGAATTAGATTCCGAAGCATTGAAGGCAACGAACGGCGGAGTATCGTGGGGTATTTTTGGAGTGACTGCTGTGGTCTTTCGGCTCGTCAGGGAACTGAATGAATTGCTGGGTAATGATGGACCCGGATCGGAAGTGCAGTGATCAAAACACCTGGCTGCATGCCCGGTTCCTGTTGAAAGAAGAAAAATTTGCGATAGGAGCCGGGTGTGCTGATTCTTAAGTTAAGAGTTAAGAGGTAAGAGGTAAGAGACAACACCCGCCTACGCCACACCCAAAAACTCATCCCATTCCTCCTGCTTCATGCCGCTGATGTCGCGGAGAAATAAGGTGTAGGAAGGTTTGTATGGCCGATGGGCCGGAAACATTTCCGCTTCCTCGGGAGTATAGTCTCCTTTTTTGGTATTGCACCTTTTACACGCTGTAACCAGGTTCAGCCAGGAATGAGGGCCTCCCCTCGAACTGGGAATCACATGGTCCAGCGTGAGCTCTTTTTTAGTACCGCAGTACTGACACTCAAAATTGTCGCGTTTGAAAATATTCTGACGTGTGAGATTTACCCCTTTATACGGGGCATTGACATA
>DAOMZK010000383.1:0-3350 GCA_035438035.1 Cyclobacteriaceae bacterium
CTTGCCAGCTTTCAGGGTCACACGATGGGGGTATTGATGAATTTTGATTGAATCCCTGATATCCTCTTCGCCTGGCGTGGAGGCAGTAAAGAATGCGTTCAAAAGCGAATTCTGATTGCTCTCATCAATGGTGAGGTTCAGAATGTAAGTGGAGTGCAGGGTAACATCATGAACACTTTCTTTGTACCATTTTTGATTTTCGAAATCGACTTCAATTTTTTCTGTCACAAATCCTTGCATGGAATATTCGAGGGTGTATTTCTTACCCGCTGCCAGTACAAGCAGGTAGGCACCGTCACTTGCATTGCTGGTATTGTCGGAAGTAGTGATTGAATTGGATTCCGACACATGAATGTTGGCTTTTAATGGTGTCCTTTTATCCGATTTTATTCTGCCCCTTACGATAACATTCACCAACTGACGGAATTTGTCCGGCATGGTAACGGTATAAATATCCTTCAGGCGATTGTAGTACATGACACCTCCGGCGGCAGATATACACGGCGATTGGTCGCTTTGGTTAGAGTTGACAAAGTCCAGCGGCACAGGCTCAGACCAACTGTTGTCCGGTTGTTTCCTGGATTGAAATAAATCGTATTTTCCTTTTCGTCCATCGCGGATGGAAGCAAAAATGAGTGTTACGTTATCTGCCATTATTTTAGGATCGCGTTCACATCCGGTGTTTACCGGTGCCGGCAATGCTTCCGGCTGACTCCACGTGCCGTCCGGTTCGCGGTGGGAGACATAGATTACAAAGCAATCTTCACGGCTTCGTTCATCCGTAGGATGCCGTTCATTTTTACGAATAAAATAGAGTGAATTACCATCGGCAGAGATGGAAGGAAATCCTTCATAGTTATCCCGGGTGTTAACCGGCTCACCCAAGGCAATGGGCTCGCTCCAGTTATTTCCCTCCAGGCGTTCAGAATAATAAATGTCTTCGCTGGTGGAAACATCCTCAATGAAAGCAGTGAAGTATAATGTGTTGCCGTCATAGCTAAGGTTGGGGCCCGCGACAAAACTACATTTCTCGTTGATGCTCTTCAGCGGCACGGGTGTAGACCAGGAGCCCCGGTCGTCCAGGCGGGATTCAAAAAGTTCCCAACCCTTTTCTTTATCGACATCAGACTCGAAGATCATTAATTTTCCGTCTGCGCTGATGGTCGGTGCAAATTCAGTATTCTTTCCCGTGCTGATACCCGGAACGACACGGCGATCATCATATTCCTGCGCTACAATGTCGGCATTGAAGCAAGTCATCAGCAGCGTAAAACAATAAACCAGTTTTCGCATGGGTTGTCAATTGATCCCAACCATAGCAAATCCTCCCCAATAAAAGGGCTCAGCCATTTTGGATTTCATTACGAGCATGGTTTTGTGAAAGGCTTCATATTTATCATTGGCCACAATCCACTGGCGATAGAATTCAACCATCAGTTCCTGGGTTGCTTCATCATCCACTTTCCAGAGGCTCATCACCAGGTTTCCGGCCCCGGCCAGCAAGAAGGCCCGCTGAAGTCCAAAGATACCTTCTCCATTCTTAATTTCTCCCGCCCCCGTCTCACAGGCCGATAGAATAACCAATTCAGTGGCATCCAGGTTCAGGTTCATCACCTCATAAGCAGTAAGTATGCCATCTTCATAAGAATTCCTGTTTGCGGCATCACCCTGCTGCTGTCGCTGTGTCCCGCTGAGGATAAGTCCACTCCGCAACAGCGGATTTTTTCCGGGTTGCCGTAAGTCGGGTGATAGCATGATGGGATCTTTTTCTCCTTCAACAGGAATAAAAAATCCATGTGTGGCGATGTGTAATACGCGGATATCTTTTTGTTGTTTGACGGCCTTCTCTGTGGTTTTGTCACCGAGGTATGTTGTTGACTGCCATTTTTGGTCGCGCAACAATGAATTGATTTTGTTGACTTCTTCTTCCGTTCCGGGAAGATCGGCGACTCCATTCATAACAAGCGCCTCGAGGTCGGAAGGAGAGCGGTTGCCAGTTGCGGTTGGCATTTCCTTAGGCCCATGGTTAAAATCAGGCCTGCCGAACAAAGCTGCACGTAATTGATTGGAAGCTGGCTTGACTGGATTCAGTAATTCTCGTGTATTGTTTACCAATTTGATTTTGGTGGTTTCCAAAACATATTTCTCGTTACGCGTATCCAATAAAGTCATCACGTTGATTTTGTTATACACGCCGTCGGGTGAAAGGAATACCGTATGGACACCGGCGAGTTTCTCTTCCAGTGGTTTCCAGTATACACGATAACTGCGGTCATTCCGGAGTTGGAATTTTATGCTGTTGCGGTAGTAAAAAAAATCTCTGCTCTCCATTTCTCTGCCATTCCGAAGCATGACCATCTCCGGTGTTTCAAACTCCGGGCGCACAATGAGGGCTGCATAAATGACTGAATCGTTTTTCAGATTCAGCCTCAGTCTTATCATTTCAATCGCGGCCTGTCCCTTTTGAAGTTTTGCTTTCACTTTTCTCCAATCCACTGATGTCTGTTGCGTTTCAGTATTAAAGGAAGTAGACCGCTCAGATAAAAACTTTTCAAGTTCATTGATCCTTACTCTTAAACTCTGGATTTCATCTTCAGCCTGAATCCGCTCAAGGGCTGTGAGCTGACTGAGTATCCCGAGGTCTTCCTTTGCTTTTTGCCATTCGGTAAAGCGAGCCAGCATAAGCGTGTCTCCGCTGGAAAGAATTGAATTGCGAATTTTTACAGATGCATTGTAAAGCAAAGCCTTGGTGCTCAACCTGAAATCATACAGGTCACCGCGGAGCCCGGGAATTTTCTGTCCGTTTTCAACGGCGAAATCCATATAAGCGAGGATCACTTCGTTGATTTTGTTGAAGAAGGCGGCCTTTTCTTTTTCGCTCATGGCCGGGAACAACTCATGAATTTGCTTGCGGTAAAAACCCGATACTTCCTTATACAAAGGCGCGGCCGCACCGGGATCTTTGGCCTGCTGAAGAGAGACGGCCAGGTTGTAAGCATTGAACATATAGTCGGGATGTTCTTTACCCAGCGTTTTCTCATGTATCTGGAGGGCTTGCTGAAAAAGATTGCGTGCTTCTGCCAGGTTTCCCAACTGTTGCTGAACGACGCCAAGGTTTGCCATTTTGGTGGCATAGCCTGCACTCTGATTGCCCATCGTCTCAGCGTCTATTTTCATGGCTTCTTCCAGCAGTTTCCTGGCGGCGTTCAGGTCGCCTGTTTTTTGGTTGAGGGTGGCAGGATGTTGCAGCGTGATGGCCAGCTCGGGACTGTGGTCTCCTTCGCGCTGCCGTTCTGTAATGACCACCTGTTCGATTGATGTGCGGGCTTTATCGAACTGAAGTGATTCTT
>DAOMZK010000384.1:0-3342 GCA_035438035.1 Cyclobacteriaceae bacterium
ATAAGGGGACAACCAAAACGGTCACAAAGAAAGTTTACGGCAGCGGTTCCATCGATACTGTCTACTAAGTTCACTACATCAGGTTAAACACTGGCAAATCCCTACCTTCGGGACATGTCCGGCTATCTTGCTTCAGTAATTCAGGCTGCTCCCGTATTTTTCGACAAAGAGAAAACCTTACAAAAAACAGGTGACCTCATCCGGGGCGCGGCTAAAATCAAATCCCAGCTTATCCTCTTTCCTGAAGTATTTATTTCGGGGTATCCCCGTGGACTAATTTTCGGCACCGCCGTTGGCGGAAGGACTTCAGAAGGTCGTGAATTGTTTCTCCGGTATTGGGAAAATGCAATAGAAGTACCTGGAAAGGAAACCCTTCAACTTGCAGCATGGGCCAAGGAGGCTAGCGCCTATGTGGTTATCGGGGTGACGGAAAAAGATAAAATCAGTGATACGTTGTATTGCTCGTTACTTTATTTTTCACCTGAAGGCGAATTGATTCATAAGCACAGAAAAATAAAACCCACGGCTGCCGAAAGAATTATCTGGGGTGAAGGCGATGGGACAGATCTTCAGGTTATAGCATCTCCTCTCGGCCGGATGGGAGGTTTGATTTGCTGGGAGAATTACATGCCCCTCGCACGAACTGCGCTGTACGAGCAAGGACTTGAAATTTATCTTGCCCCCACTGCCGATTGCAGGGAAAGCTGGCAGGCTACTCTTGTGCACATTGCATGTGAAGGCCGGTGCTTTGTTCTCGGCTGTAATCAATACCTTACCCGTGATCACTACCCTGCAGATCTGCAACAGCAAATTCAACCCGGCCATCCCTCACTGCCCAGTACAGGTGGAAGCGTGATCATCGGACCCATGGGGAAGATTCTTGCCGGTCCAACCGTGGGAAAGGAAGAAATACTCACTGCGGAAATTGATCTCAGGGAAATCATTAAAGCCAAGATGGATTTTGATGTTATCGGACACTATGCACGCCCCGATATATTTTCTTTTAACTGGAAAGGAAACAATCACTCTAAGAATGAAAGAGACTGAAAAAATTATCGAAACATTCTATACCTGTTTTCAAATAAAGGACTGGAAAGGAATGCAATCCTGTTACCATGACAAGATTATTTTCTCCGATCCTGTATTTCAAAATTTAAAAGGCGGTGAAGCAAAGGCCATGTGGCATATGCTGCTGGAAGCAGGAAAGGATTTGAAAATTGAATTTAAGAACATACAATCTGATGGCGCTTTGGGCTCTTGCGACTGGGACGCATATTATTCATTTTCAAAAACAGGACGACAGGTTCACAATGTCATTCGCGCAAGGTTTGAGTTCAGCGAGGGTAAAATAATCAGACACACAGATAAGTTTGATTTATGGCGATGGGCAGGAATGGCCCTGGGAGCTACTGGAAAAATGCTCGGCTGGACACCCGTGATTCAGTCAAAAATACGCAAAGTAGCGATCAAAAGTCTTCAGCAATTCATGAAGAACCATCCTGAGTATTTATCCCATTAATAATTCTATTTGCTTCAATTCTACTAAAAAACGGCGTAAAGATTGGTTCAGCCGTACCTCTGTCAAACCAGCTTAAATCAATTGAAAATAGCTAATTATTACGCTTTTAGCCTTCAATTTGTCCACCCGGATGGCACCGTCCCGGGCGAATCGTTTGTATACTTAAAATATCCTTATATTTGCCCGGTTAATTGATAATCGGCCCTGTAGGCACATAGGTTACTAAGTACTTCAGTCGAGTCGAGATTATTGGATTAACAGAACTTAATTATTTAACTAATTTCAACAGTACACATGAACATTTATGTAGCCAACATTCCCTGGAAGGCCACCGAAGACCAACTGAAGCAACACTTTGCAGCGTATGGGGAAGTCACTTCTGCAAAGATCATTATGGACAAAGTCACTCAGCGCAGCCGTGGATTCGGTTTCGTAGAGATGGCCGATGACGGTTCTGCTCGCCAGGCCATCACCAGTCTGAATGGTGCCGATTTTCAGGGAAAGAACCTGGTTGTGAATGAGGCTCGTCCCCGCGAAGAGAGACCCAACAACTTCCGCAGCAATGGCGGCGGTGGTGGTGGTTTCCGCAGAGGCGGTTTCAATCGCGAAGAATAATAATCGAAATATTCATCCCAAGCGAATACACAATGTCCCGCCCAACAGCGGGACATTTTTATTGCATTAGGAATTGTATCGTTCCGGATTAAACGATGCGAGCGAAACTTCAGGAGTTTCTTCCAGTAAAATTTGTGATACCAGCTTTCCTGTTCCGGGTCCAAGGCTAAGACCCATCATAGCGTGACCTGATGCCATGATTACATTCCTGAACTTATTCAACCTACCGATATAGGGGAGTCCATCCGGCGAGCAGGGTCGTAAACCGTGCCAAACCTTGTCAACCGAAGGCATCCCCACTTTCATCTCCGGATAGTAGGAAGGAATTGAATCTACAATACCCTTTACCCTCCGCATATCTATTGCATGGTTCACACCGGCGATCTCCATCGTTCCACCAAAACGCAAATCATTCCCCATCGGCGTCACCGCCACCCTGGCTTCCAGAAAAATCGAAGGGATTCTGATATTCTTTTCAACTTCGGGAATAGTAAAACTATAACCCTTGCCAGCCTGCATCGGCAAAGTGATTCCCAACTGAGATGCCAAAGCACCCGACCATGACCCGGCAGCAATGACCACCGCGTCCGTTTCAAATTCTTCTTCGCTGGATTTTATCTTTTGGACTTTACCCTCAGCAGTGATACAACCCGTCACCTCCACTCCGCTTCTGAATACCACACCGTTACTTTTCAAAAATAAAATCAAATTCGTCATCAAAATCTGAGGCGTCAAATGGGTGTCGCCCGGATAGAACACCCCGCCTCTTGCCTTTACCCGAACATCAGGTTCCATTTTTTGAATTTCTTCCTGCGTCAGGATGTGGGCTTCAACTCCGAATTTATTTACCAGCTGAACCACCTCCTTTTCTTCGTGCTCAGTTTCCTTTTTCTGATATAACATCAGTAATCCCCGCTCCCCATAGCCAAAATCAAACGGAAGATCCTTTGCCCAGTGTCTGTACAACTCCTTACTGAATAAACTCAGCTCTTTTAAAGCAGGAATTGATCGCTCTACATGAGCCTGGGTTGTATGACGGTAAAACTGATATCCCCACCGCAGCAAGTCGGTACTCAGCCCCGGCCTTACATAAAACGGGCTATGGCGATCAAACATCCAGCGGATACCCTTCGCAATCATACCGGGAGAAGCCAAGATTACACCAGCGGGCTGATCGATTTCCCAAGTATGCGTGGCGGACGCGTCGT
>DAOMZK010000385.1:0-3307 GCA_035438035.1 Cyclobacteriaceae bacterium
AGCATAATAGATTGTGGTCGTTCCCTTTGCCAGCACGGCGGCCATGATGATGTTAGCCGTTCCGGTAACGGAGGCCTCATCCAGCAGCATGTAAGCACCCTTCAGTTCACTGGCGTCGATATGAAAGTGATTGTCGTCTGAATCAAAATTGAATTTCGCACCGAGGTTTTGAAAACCAATAAAATGCGTATCGAGTCTGCGACGGCCGATCTTATCACCACCGGGTTTGGGGATATTGGCTTTACCGAAACGAGCAAGGATCGGTCCTAGCAGCATCACCGATCCACGAAGTGCTGAAGCTTTCTTCCTGTAGGATTCTGATTCCAGGTGTCCAAGATTGATCGCTGCAGCTGTAAACCGGTATGATTGGCTTCCCAATTTCTCAACTTTACAACCCAGGTCGCCTAAAAGCTCTATTAGTTTATTGACATCCACAATATCCGGGATATTGTGGATAATTACCGGCTCAGATGTGAGCAGTGTAGCGCAAAGTATTTGTAAGGCTTCGTTCTTGGCACCCTGGGGAGTGATTTCTCCTTTTAACCGGACGCCTCCTTTGATGCGAAAAGAACTCATTGGTCTCTTCTGCGGTGCGGATTGAAACGTTGTTTGAATGGACGGCCACCTCCTCCATGACGCTTGTTCGGAGGGCCACCACCGCCCTGGGGTCTGGGGTTCTTCTTTTCGCGGTACAGTTTTTCAAACAGATTATCCTCACGTACCTTATCCAGGTTCATCGAGAGTTTCCCCCCTGACATGAGTTGAATGTCTTTTAATATGACGGAGTCATCCAGAATTTCCTTGTTCCAGTTTCCGTAAAAAGTCTTCATCAGTTTGCCGAGATAGATCACAGCGTCTTCCCGTTCCTGGGGATCCTCCTTTTTCAAAGCTTCTTTCACCAGTCGCTCAATGTTTTTGCCGTAATGCTTGAAGCGGACGTCTGTTTGTGGATAGGGTACACGCATCGGCTTCTTCGACAGGATATCTTTTTCGGGAGGATTGAACGGGTTATTAACGTCAAGATTGAAATCAGCAATGATGAGCAGGTCATCCCACAACCGCTGGGGATTCTCCGCTGATTCCCTTACGGTAGGATTAAGTTGCTTGATGAGTTCAATCAAAGTATAGGCAAGTTCTGTCCTTTTTTCCTTGCTTGGGACTGTGCGAATGTAGTCTACCAGTTTCTGCACATTACGTCCGTATTCTTTTAAAATAATATGGGGGCGTTGTGAATTAAGTTCAAAGTTCATTGAAATGTATAGATAAGATTGGGATTTGTACCGGGACCCTTGTATGGGTCCTAAAAGCTAATTCTCGTGTATTTTAAGTTTAGCAAAACTAAGCAATAACGTCTTCTCTCCAAAATCGTCAAATTGAATCCTGGCTTTGCGATCGGCGCCGGATTCGTCCAGTTTAATCACTTGGCCAAAACCAAATTTCGGGTGTTCTACCTTCATGCCCTCCTTTAAACCAGACGTATCACTCGGCGTAAAATCAATGGCCGGCTTATAGCTGGACGCTTTTGGAGTGGGTTGCGAGCTGATGGTCTTCTTCATCCCGGTCACAAAGCTTTTGGCAAACTGGGTATTCGTCGGCATGGAGTCAACTCCGCCATACCGCGTGCTCACTTTAATGAAATGGGAATCAACATCATCCAGGAAGCGACTCGGTTCGCAGTTTTTCAATCGTCCAAACCGGTAGCGGGTGAGCGCATAGGACAGAAACAGGCGTTTTTTTGCACGTGTGATCGCGACATAAAATAACCTGCGCTCCTCTTCCAGTTCAGCACGGCTGCTGAGCATCATTTGAGATGGGAATAGATCCTCTTCAAGCCCCACAATATACACGTACCTGAACTCAAGCCCTTTGGCCATGTGAATGGTCATAAGGGTCACTTTATCCGGGTCTTGATCTTTATCTTCATCCTGTCCCGTAATGAGTGAAACTTCCTGGAGGAAGGCGCCGAGACCTTTGTCTTCCCTTTCCGGATCATCCGTAAATTCCTTGATTGCATTCAACAACTCCTGGACGTTTTCATAACGATTCAATCCTTCGACAGTCTTATCAGTATACAATTCTTTCAACAGTCCTGAGCCCTTGGCAATTTCCGACGCAGCTTCGTACGCATCCTTACGCTGGATCTCGAGTTCGAACCGCCGGATCATGGTGACAAAGTCATCAATGCGTCCGGCTACCGTGCTGCCCAGAAAAGAAGTTGCATTTTGAAGTACCTCCCAAATAGAAATAGCATGATCGTTTGCTGCGAGTATAATCTTGTCGATGGTGGTATCACCAATGCCCCGTTTGGGCAAATTGATAATCCTTCTGAATGAAGCTTCATCCTGCTGATTGATTGAGAATCGGAGGTAGGCGAGGAGGTCCTTGATTTCTTTTCTTTGGTAAAATGAAAGCCCGCCGACCACCTTGTATTTGATATTCATTCGCCTCAAGGATTCTTCAATAGCCCGGCTCTGGCTGTTGGTACGGTACAGTACAACAAAGTCACTGAACTTTAGCTGGTGCTGCATTTTCTCCTCGAAGATGGAAGTGGCAACCAGTTTCCCTTCTTCATTATCTGAAACAGATTTGATTAGTTCGATCAGATTCCCTTCTTCATTGGAAGTCCATACTTCCTTGGGTATCTGCGCCTTGTTTTTAGCGATTACGGAATTGGCAGCCTGAACGATGTTCTGGGTCGAACGGTAATTTTGTTCGAGTTTGATGATTCGCAGGTCCGGGTAATCTTTTTCAAAATTCAGTATGTTGCTGATATCTGCTCCCCGGAATGCATAAATACTTTGGGCATCGTCACCCACTACACAAATGTTCTGTTGGACAGCGGCGAGTTTACGGATAATGAAGTA
Organism: Cyclobacteriaceae bacterium; assembly: GCA_035438035.1. Taxonomy (GTDB): domain Bacteria; phylum Bacteroidota; class Bacteroidia; order Cytophagales; family Cyclobacteriaceae; genus ELB16-189. The sequence goes on from DAOMZK010000385.1 coordinate 2,865, forward strand.
CTGGCATAAGTTGGTATCCTGGAACTCATCTACCAATACATAATGAATGCGATGCTGGTATTTATTCAGTACCTCCAGGTGTTCTTTAAAAAGTTTATCCGTATTAAAGAGAAGGTCATCAAAATCCATAGCCCCGGCTTTGAAGCAGCGTTGGGCGTAGGTCTTGTAAATCTTGCCCATTTCGGGCCGCAGGTTGGAAGCATCATCACCCATTAACTCCGCGTTGGCCAGGTATTCCTGCCAGCTGATGAGTCGGTTTTTGGCTGCCGAGATTCTATTATATACCGTGCTGACTTTGTAGGCCACTTCATCGAGCCCTAGTTCCTTTACGATATTCTTCAACAGTGTTTTAGAATCATCGGTATCGTAGATCGTGAAATTGTTGGGATAGCCTAGGTAATGGGCTTCTGCCCGCAGCATGCGGGCAAACACGGAGTGGTAAG
>DAOMZK010000386.1:0-3300 GCA_035438035.1 Cyclobacteriaceae bacterium
GGATATTATTTACCCGGTTGAAAGGCCGTTGAAGTCAACCGGACACCTCCAGATTCTTTACGGAAATCTTGCTCCAAAAGGGTCGGTAGCCAAGATTACAGGAAAAGAAGGTGACCGTTTCAAAGGAACAGCCAAAGTGTTTGACGGAGAGTTTCAAATCGCTGATGGAATAAAATCAGGAAAAGTAAAAGAGGGTGATGTAATCGTTATCCGAAATTCCGGCCCGCGTGGAGCACCCGGAATGCCGGAGATGCTCAAACCCACCTCATTGATTATGGGTGCCGGCCTTGGCAAATCAGTCGCGTTGATTACCGATGGAAGATTTTCCGGTGGAACACATGGATTTGTAGTGGGGCACATCACACCGGAGGCTTTTGACGGCGGACTGCTGGGATTGGTGGAGGATGGGGACTGGATTGAAATTGATATCAAAAAGCATCAGCTCAATTTGCTGGTGGATGAAAGAACGATAGCGATCCGGAGATCGCACTATAAATCTCCAACCCTGCGCGTGAAGAGCGGGGTGCTCTATAAGTATGCGAAACAAGTAAAAACGGCTGCGGATGGATGCGTTACTGACGAAGACTAAACAGGTCGTCTCATACAGAAGTGAGAACCCGGACAAGAAGATGATTTCAGGCTCGGAAGCCTTGCTTCGTTGCCTGGTGGCAGAAGGAGTGGATATACTTTTTGGTTATCCCGGCGGAGCGATTATGCCGGTATATGATGCTTTGTATCATTATTCAGATAAGTTGAATCACATCCTCGTTCGCCATGAACAAGGTGCGGTACATGCAGCTCAGGGTTTTGCCCGGGCTTCTGGCCGAGTAGGTGTGGCCCTGGCCACTTCAGGTCCCGGGGCCACCAACCTGATCACCGGACTGGCTGATGCACAAATTGATTCCACTCCGATAGTTTGTATTACAGGACAGGTTTTCGCACACCTCTTGGGTACGGATGCTTTTCAGGAAGCTGATGTGATCAACACAACGATTCCGGTAACAAAATGGAATACACAAATCACGGAAGCAAAAGATATTGCCCAAGCTGTGGCACGGGCATTTTATATCGCCAAGAGCGGAAGACCGGGGCCGGTATTGATTGATATCACGAAGAATGCTCAGAATGAGATGATTGGTGAGTTTGAGTATGAGCCTTGTAATAATATCCGGACCTATAAACCTACGCCCGAGTTGCAGATGACTGCAGTAGATGATGCGGTGAAGCTGATCAACAGTGCGAAGAAACCCTATCTGCTGGCCGGGCAGGGGATCTTGCTTTCCGGTGCCACAAAGGAATTGATTGCCTTTTCGGAGAAAACCGGAATACCCGTTGCCTGTACGCTTCTGGGTCTTGGTGGTTTTCCAACTGATCATCCGAACTATGTCGGGTTCCTGGGCATGCATGGTAACTATGGACCCAATGTTAACACCAATGAATGTGATGTACTCATCGGAGTGGGTATGCGTTTTGATGACCGGGTTACCGGAAACGTGAGCAAGTATGCCAAACAGGCTAAAGTCATTCATATTGATATTGACAAATCCGAAATCAATAAAATTATCAAGGCAGACGTGGCAGTTCATGCCGACGCCAAAGAAGCACTAAAGGCATTGACAGAAAAAGTTATTGCAAGGAGCCATGCAGACTGGTTGAAAACGTTCCGTGCTTTTGATGCGATTGAATTTGAAAAAGTTATTAGTCATGAGTTTAATCCCGAATCTGAACAACTCATGATGGCAGAAGTAATCAACCACCTTTCAGCACTTACAAAAGGTGAGTCCATCGTCGTGACTGATGTGGGACAACATCAGATGGTCACTTCACGGTATTATAAATTCAAGGAGGTAAGGACCAGCATTACATCCGGCGGAGCTGGCACCATGGGATTTTCATTGCCCGCTGCCATGGGTGCCAAGATGGCCCTGCCGCACAAACAGGTTGTAGCAGTAATCGGAGACGGAGGATACCAGATGACCATACAGGAGTTGGGAACTATTATGCAGTATAAAATTCCGGTCAAAATTCTTGTGCTCAACAATAATTTTCTGGGTATGGTCAGACAGTGGCAGCAATTGTTCCACGGCAAACGCTACTCCTTTACAGAAATGCAAAACCCTGACTTTGTAAAAATTGCCGATGCATACGGCATAAATGCCCGCAAGGTTGAGAAAAGGGAAGGTCTTGTGGACGCCTTGAAAGAAATGCTGGATTCAAAGGATGCTTACTTTCTTGAGGTGGTGGTTGGAAAAGAAGACAATGTATTTCCCATGGTGCCGGCCGGAGCTGGCGTGGCAGAAGTGCTGCTGGAACCGAAGAGTTAATGAAGCGCAAATTGACAAGAGGAGGAGATATGAAACAGGATTTTACCATGGAATTGACGGCAGACAATAATTTTTCTGTGCTGAACAGGATCATTAATATTCTCAACCGTCGCCGGGTACGGATCAAGAAACTGATGGCTCACGAACATGATGTGGATTTTCGCAAAGGCGGAATCATCATGCTGGTGTATACCACACAGGATATGGCTGAAAAAGTCAAGGTACAACTGGAGAAACTTATTGAAGTGGAATCCGTCAGCTATCATGAAGGTCATGCCCAATATCTTGAAATGTCAGAACGAATCGTGGATGTTGACTAAACTTATTTACGTAAATACTTAAACACTTTATACAATGGCGAAGATCAATTTTGGAGGGACAATCGAAGAAGTGGTTACCCGGGAAGAATTTCCCATGGAGAAAGCACTTGAAATTTTGAAACATGAAACCATTGCCATTATCGGTTATGGTGTACAGGGCCCGGCACAATCACTGAACCTCCGCGACAATGGATTTAATGTAATTGTCGGTCAGCGAAAAGGCTCCAAATCATGGGATAAAGCCGTTCAACACGGATGGGTTCCCGGAGAAACTTTATTTGATATTGAGGAAGCAGCGAAGAATGGAACCATCATTCAGTTTCTTTTATCCGATGCCGGGCAGATTGCATCCTGGCCCGCAATCAAACCTCACCTTACGAAAGGCAAAGCGCTGTATTTTTCACACGGCTTTGGTGTTACATTCAAAGAACAGACCGGGATCGTTCCGCCCGTTGATGTGGATGTTATTCTGGCAGCACCTAAAGGGTCGGGTACATCTGTACGTCGCTTGTTCTTGCAGGGCAAAGGCATTAATTCAAGCTTTGCCATCTTCCAGAACGCAACAGGCAAAGCACGTGACAGGGTGATTGCACTCGGCATCGGTGTGGGATCAGGCTATCTTTTCGAAACTGATTTTAAAAAAGAAGTGTATTCTG
>DAOMZK010000387.1:0-3284 GCA_035438035.1 Cyclobacteriaceae bacterium
ATGCGCCATGGCCATCAGGGAAACGCCAAGATGACTGTTGGAGTGCATCGACAAACCAATGTGAAATGTCTCGGCCAGCTTGGCCAAATGCTGCACCTGTCGCATGCCACCCCAGTAATGGTGATCACATAATATTATTTGCACAGCATCCAGTGAAACTGAAAGAGGAATATCTTTAAAAGAAGTCACCGCTACATTGCTGGCCAGTGGTACCTGCACTCCGTCGGCGAGCAGGCGTTTTCTCACCGCAGACATTCCCTCAAGACCAGCAGTCGGGTCTTCAAGATATCCACCACCTGAGAGTTCCCGAGCCAATGATTTGCCCACTTCCACAGAAGTGTCAACCGTCCAGGCTGAATTGGGATCCATTCGCAAGGGAACGGCAGGTCCGAATTCACGGAACATCTGTTTCACGGTCTCCACTTCAATATCCGGATCAAGCACACCCGCTTTAAATTTTACAGATTGGAACCCGTAGGTTTTTATCATTTGCTTCACTTGCTTCACGAGTGATTCCGGCGAAAGTGCTTCCCCATATTCATCTTCGCGCGCATCTTTTCCTTCACCGCCGCCGCCGGCATGCTTGTAAAATGGATAGGCTGAGAAAGGCACCTTGTCCCTCACTCTTCCCCCGATGAGATCACAAACCGGAACCCCGGTTGTTTTACCGATGAGATCCAGACAGGCCACTTCGATCGCGGCATACGTGCGACTGGTTTCATCCAGCGGATTTTCACCCGGCACGAGATAAGTCTGGGATCCGTCTTTCCCTTCCCGTTGCGTTTGCATTTCGGGATTCAACAATCCTGTGATTCGGTAAGGGTCGGCCCCGACAATAAACTTCCGCCAGGATTCCAGTGCTTTGGCCTGCGCTTCACCGCCATAGGTTTCATTGATACCGATTACACCCTGTTCACTTTCCAATTCGATAATCGTGCGAAGCGCATAGGGCATGTGCAAACCATATGAACTTCTCAACGGTGGATCTGCAATCGCTATCGAATGAATACGGAAGCCTCTAATTTTAATTCGACTCATTATCTTTTTTGATTTGAGTTAAATCAGCGGGAAAAGTTTTGCCAGTATCATGGTAAAGATCAATCCCGTTAGACCCATCACCACGAGCAGGAAGGAAAAATTACGAATGGTCTCCCCTTCCGTAAAGCCGCTCATCTTACAGACAATCCAGAATCCGCTGTCATTCATCCATGGAAATATTTTTGAACCGCAGCCAATGACAATGGCCAGGTAAACCGGGTGGAAACTCAACGCTCCCGGTGCATTGAATACCGTCAGCATGCCTACGGCCGTGATCATAGCCACTGTGGCCGAACCCTGCGCAGATCGAATTACTGCTGTGATGAAAAAAGCAAGCGGCAGAACAGCCAGTTTATAATCCGGTGCTATACCCGTGAGCCAACTACCGATGTTGGTTTGTTGCAGCATGGCGCCAAATGCACCGCCGGTGGAAGTGATTAATATAATAGTACCGGCGCTGTAAATCGCTTCTTCAATCGGCTTCTTCAACTCCTTTAGTTTAAACGCATACTGCCGGGCAAGTAAATACAACGCAACGGTGGTGGCGATAAACAATGCGATGATGGGATCGCCGGTCAGACTAAAAGTTGCGAGGACCCATTCCGGCAAGGCAGGATGCACAGCCTCGATAATCGTTTGACCTGAAATCAAAATGACGGGTATAATAATAGGCAGGTTGGACAGGAAAAATGAAGGAAGCTGGGAGGTATCCTTTTCCAGCCATGCCTGCAGTCCTTCGATGGATATATCCGCTGTGGGTCGCAGAGGAATATTCTGACGGCTGTTGAGCCACGTACCATAGATCCATCCCATTGTCGAACACGCCAGACCCACAATACTTCCCATGATGATCATCGTTCCGATGCTTACTCCCAATGCACCGGCAGCGAAGAGCGGCCCCGGAGTGGGTGGCACGAGTGAATGCGTCATGGTTGCTCCTGCGATAATCATCATCACATAGAGGGCATAGGATTTTGGCGTTCGGATTCCCATTGCCCGTGCCAGGGGAATCATCAAATAAAATACTGTATCAAAAAAAATCGGGATACCGAGCGCAAAACTGCTCACCATATACGCAACTGGCGCTTTCTTTTCACCAAAGATCCGCAACATGGATCGTACAATGCGTTCCGCTGCACCACTGTCCAGCAAACACTTTCCGATGATTGAAGCCAGGACGATGAGCATCCCCACTTTCTCGCACGTATCACCGAAGCCAAGGGCAACACGCTTTCCAAGGGATTGATTCAACAAAGCATTGGTCTGCGTCGTTGACATCCCCTTGCTTACCGCGAATCCTTCCAACAATGAATCCGGTGTCAGAATCCCCACAATCAATGCACCCAGCAACAAGGCGAGTATCGGGTGAAGTTTGACTAACAGGATTCCACCCAGTACAACCACTACACCAATAATCACAAGTACGATGGGACTCATATGAGCAATTTAGGAATCCAAAGGAAATTCGAGGCATGATTGCAATGAAATAAGCGGGAACGGTCCCGATGTGAGGATCAACTTAAAGGAAGGAAAAGATTGCCACAGAAACATAAAGAGCACAGCGACTTGAATCTCTGTGCTGCAATACATTTTCTTCTGTGATCCGGTGGCTGCTTGTGAATTTTCTCTGTTCCTCTTTAGCAATATTATATTGCTGTCTTGGCACGAATTGCATATCTTCCTTTTCAATTTAATCATCACTCGCTATGAAAAATGAAGATTCCAACAACAGTGTGAGTCGCCGGAATTTTTTCAAAAAATCTGTTGCCGCTTCCGCAGGATTAATGGCTGCCAGTGTGCCCCAATTCGCTTCGGCGTCAGAACCAGAACCGGCCGCTCCCGGAAAAATCTGGATCACAGATGTGCGCTGTGCCATCATCAAAGACCAACCTGTGGTTAGGATCGTTACCAATGCCGGCATCAGCGGATATGGAATGGCCGAATCTTACAAGCCCTATCTGAGACCGATGGTGGCATTTTATAAAGACTACATCATGGGCCTTGATCCGACAGATGTCACCTACGTTTTGAATAAGATCAGGCGAATGGGAAGTTTCAAACCATGGGGAGCAGCCGTGAGCGCAATAGAAATGGCATTGTGGGATATCGCAGGGAAAGCAGCCGGTGTGCCGGTATATAAATTATTGGGCGGAAAAATTCGGGACAAAGTTCGCATCTACAGCGGCGGCGGAAAGCCAGCCATGACCAAACTGGATCCCGACGATTATGCCATGGTCGCACAATGG
>DAOMZK010000388.1:0-3279 GCA_035438035.1 Cyclobacteriaceae bacterium
AACGACGGCCTGGTGACGGTCGAGTCGGCGCGCTGGGGCAAGTTCCTCGGCTGCGATCCATCATTGGCGTGGGTATTGATGTGCTCCGCGGCTTTGCGTTTGTGCTGATCGTAATTTCCGGAATGAGTATTTTCATTGCACTCTATAACGCATTGAAGGAACGGCGCTATGATATGGCCATCATGCGTTCCATGGGTGCGAGCCGGACAAAACTTTTCACCGCCATTCTTCTCGAAGGAAGTTTCCTCACCACTTTGGGAAGCCTTTTCGGACTGCTGTTGGGTCATGGTGTCCTCTGGTTGTTTACCCTCAACGTTGTGGAGAGTCAGAAAGCCGGGATGTCAGCAGGTATTGTGTACGGGGAGGAGGGATTGATTCTTGCAGGAAGTCTGTTGCTGGGAATATTATGTTCATTGGTTCCGGCTGTTCAGGCGTATCGTACGGACATTCATAAGGTGCTGGCGGGGAACTGAGATTGTCTTTTGAATGTTTTTTTAATACAGATCACAAAGATCACGATGAAATGCACGAAGGCCACGATTTTTGTTCCCTTTGTGATCTTGGTGTTATTCTTTGTGCGCTTTGTGCTCCTGTATTTCTTTTTATTCAAAACACAAAGTTCTAATTTTACATGAAATGAGGGAGATGAATAGAAACTTACTACTGTTTTTACTGGTATTCGGTACCCTCACGGCCTCAGGTCAGAAAGATGGCTGGGAACTTTTTGCCAAGACCAAGTTTGAAACGAAGTACAATGAAAAGGCCGCAGAGTATTTCTTATACCCCGTGTTTGCCAAAGAACTAAAAGACCTTGTGGGCAAGGAAGTTTCCCTTGAAGGATATTATCTGCCCATTGAAATTACCGACGACGCCTACATTATCCTTTCCAAGTTCCCCTACAGCCAGTGTTTTTTTTGCGGCGGTGCCGGCCCTGAGTCAATTGCAGAAGTAACTTTCAAGGTAAAGAGAGGCAAATTTGAGATGGATGAATTTATCCATGTGAAAGGAATCCTCAAGCTTAACGAGAACAATGTTGAACATGGCAATTTTATCCTGGAGAATGCTGTGATCGTGGGGAAATAGAAAAATAACCGCTGAGGCGCGGAGAATGCGATCTCTGCGACTCCGCAGTTTAAAAGAAAATTCTTACTTAAGAAGGTTGTATACGCAAAGCCGGGTACTTTCTCTGCATCCACTCAAACGCCCCAAACAGTACAGCGCAGAATACCAGGTTGCCGACCAGCATGTTCCTCAGGTAGGGAATTGCAGCATAATAACATTGCATTAATCCGCTCATGGTACGGGGATACAATATCCCCTCGACCCACACGCCAAAATCTGTGATGATATAGTGTACCAGGGCGGCTGCGATGCCGCTCAATACCACACGCAACGCTGTCACTCTTTTTATGTAGCGGCCCATTACGACCATAAGGGCAAAACTGCCATAGATCCAGATGACGCCTGAGAAATAGAAGGTCCAGTAATCAAAATAAAATACAAGATTAAGCACCAGGTCACTCAATGCCAGTGCCGTGAGCGGTACAAGAAAAGCCTTCCAGTTCTCTTTGAAATAACAACCCCCAAAAAGTGCGATGGCACCCACCGGAGTTACATTGCTCAATATGCTGAAAACATTGCTGGACTGTATAAGCCGGAAACCGGCGGCCGCCAGTATCATGATGATCAGCGTTGTAGTGCGGGGTTGAAGGGAATGGGTAGCCATACGATTTAGAATCTGATATTCAATACTGACATCATGTTAATTTCAAAGTGTTGTGCCACAGGGCAACAAATGAAACACTTTATGTGATGTAAAAGTAGTGGAATTAAAATACAAATCCATCAGGTTGCTGAAGGGCTTCTGGTTGAGTTGGACAAAAGCTTTGGACTGGTCTGGTGCCTCAATTTGAGACCAAAAGAATGCCGGGGTCTTCAATTGTGGTTGAGATTGTCTTTGTTACACCCTCTTGCTGGTTACGACTTCATTGACATAACGGCAAAGGACTTTTAATATAAAGCCAGAGACTTTTTCATCATCTTATGTTGAAAGATTTTTAGAAATAGGAAGAGAAGCCAAACTGGAACCCGGCCGTTTTGCTCGCAGGGTTTCCTAAAATATCCTGCTGCCAGTTGTAACGATAGTTGAGCCGGATAACGGTCAAGGGGTGAGGTCGCCAACTGAGCGCCGGAACCACTGAGGTGAAGTCTTCAAAAATATTTCCGCCGGTTTCCTTAAAAGTACCCTTGTTCCAATCCACATATTCAAACCGGCAGGAGAGATTGATCACGGATCTTTCAAATCCTAATATGGGTTTTCGGATAATGGGCTGCACCACGTCAACAAAGCCACCGAATTGACTTCTTCCATATTGCTGTGTGTAAGTGTCCGGAATATCCACATTCACAAATGCCCACTCTGTAAAAATATAAGTTCCGCTCTTACTGAAAGTTCTGTTGAAGTCCACGGCCCAGGTATCCACGCGTCTTTTTTTGTCGAGTGGTATACCATCACTTTGGAACTTGTTATAGACGCCACCCATGTACGATAAGCCCAGTTCACCGATATTTTTATTTCGAATAGCAGTTTTCATGGTTAATAGTGGCTCTCCATTAAAGCTCTCCTCGAAGCGATCGCGATTTAGTTTTGTTGCAGGCAGAAATGTTTTGTTCTGAGCGTTTGAAATGATTTGATCATCGAAGCCGTTGGTCAGATAGGCTTCGTATGCGTATACCCAGTCTTTACTGTATTTTTTTCCATACAGGCCAAAGCCAACATTGCTCCAGGTGGCGGGAAGCATTTGTGTTGCCGAAAAAGGACGGTCAATGAACTCCCACTTGGGTCCGTCATGATTTTGGTTGAATGCTCCAATGGGATTCATTACTACACCGCCGCGAAAATTCAACAAAGGATCCAGCTCAATATCAACCGAAGCGAACTCGATGTTAATTTCCTTTGTGCCATCCTCAAATTCAATTTCAGAGAGAAACTTGATGCGCTTGTAAATAGTAGATGCGATAAACAATGTCAGCCGACGCATTTGAAATTGAGATCCTTCAGAAATGCCATTGGTTCCCATGTGCTGCCAGTTGGCTTCGACGTATCCGCCCAGTGAAACAGGGGTCTTGCTGACGGAAAGAAAAGGGCGGTTGTAGATGGCGTCCATATTCAACAGCATCTTCGATGTATCTCTCTGCACACGCTTAAACAAAGTACTGTCGATCTGGCCAACGGCGAGCGAAGATGTCAACAATAAAACAATATAGATACTGAGAAAT
>DAOMZK010000389.1:0-3278 GCA_035438035.1 Cyclobacteriaceae bacterium
ATTAACGATGACTTAAAAAATGAAGATATACGTCCCAATCAGATTTATGCCCTCAGCCTGCCTTTCGTTGCGCTCTCCAAAGACAAAGCTAAAAAAACGCTTAAGGTTGTATCCGAAAAACTGTTAACCCCTCACGGGTTGAGAAGTCTGTCGAAGGATCATCCAGACTACAAACCATTTTACCGTGGCGATATCTGGCAACGCGATAACGCCTATCACCAGGGCACGGTTTGGAGTCACCTCCTTGGGCCCTACATTGATGCGGTCGTGCACGTCAAAGGACAGAAAGGGAGAGTGGAAGCCTCTCGGATTGTGACCACATTCCTCAGTCACCTGGATGAGGTCTGTATTGGATCTATTTCAGAAATCTTCGACGGTGATCCTCCTCATCATCCACGCGGAGCTATCGCCCAGGCCTGGAGTGTAGGTGAGTTGCTGCGGGTATGTACCGAATACCAACTTCTGGATTAGTAAATTTTTATTTTTTAACCCGCACAAACTCAACCTGAGGGTCATTGCCTATGGACACCTTCACTTTGTCCACCACACCCGCTTCGTTGGTAAGGAAATTAAGTTTATAAACACTCAACGCGTACAACACCGGAAAGTCCGGATCCTGTTTCGTCCAGAACTGGTCGTAGTGGAAATGTTCCAGGGGCAGGTCCCAAATCCTGAATTTAAATTGAAGCTGGCCACTGGATTCCGAGATTTCAATCTTTCCGTACGCTTTATATTCGTATGTACCGGTAAATTCCGCAAGGCGATGTGATGGTGTTGTGCCTTTTACCTGGAGTGCCCTCAGAGAATCCAGGCCACGCATGGTTTTGTTTATTGATTTAACCGTCTCTGCCTTAATTTTCTTTGTCCAGGGTGTCTCGCCCAGTTGGAGCAATCGATCATAAATTCCATTCACAGCGGCAGATCCCATTGGAGTCCCCTGGGCCGTGTTGGTGAGTATGATAATACCAATGCTGTCTTTGGGCATGATGGATATGTTGGAACGATATCCGCTGATCACACCCCCATGGGCTACCGTCACATGTCCTTTATAATCACCAATTGTACGACCCAGTCCATATAAACCATAAAACACCTCGTCATACGGCATATCAGTGGAGGCAATTGAGTTTGGTTTGAGTGTCAAAGCAAGTGCTTTTGAAGATATGGCCTGTGTTCCATTATATTTTCCTCCATTCAGCAATGCCATAACCCAGTGACTTAAATCCTCCACATTGGAAACAATTGCGGCAGCCGGTGCCCAGCAGGTGCAATGAACATCCAGGGTAACCGGTTTCATTACGCTATCCACTCTTCCGTTGTAGTAATCCTTTGAAAATTCTCCGGCTTTTTCTGCATCCTCAAAAGAAAAATAGCTGTGATTCATATTCAGGGGCTTGAATATTTTAGACGTCACCGTCTGTTCCCAGGTACCCCCATTGACTTTCGCCGTTACCGCTCCGGCCGTGGCATACATATTATTGTTGTACAAATACCCTTCCCTGAAACCCTGAATCGGCTTGAGGTATTGGAGGCGATCCAGGATCTCTTCCAAAGAGTAGCCAGAACCTGCCCATACGCCATCCCACCGGGGAACGCCGCTCCTGTGACTGAGCATATCCCTAAGGGTCAGTTTTTCATCCAATTCCGCAGTCGCAAATTTTAATTCAGGCATATACGTGCGCACAGGCTTATCGATGTCCAATTTCTTTTCATCATGTAACATGGCCGCAACCACAGCGGTAAATAGCTTAGTGTTGCTGGCAATACCAAAAGTTGTTGTAGTGGTAACAGGAAGTTTTTTATCCACATCCCGCAATCCATACCCTTTAGAAAATATCACCTTGTCCTTATACACAATGGCTACGGCAGCACCGGCGATCTTCCATTCCTTCATCAATTGTTGAACATAGGCATCGACTTTCGGAAGTTGTTTCTGAAAAGTTGGTGCTTGAGACCATGAAGTCAAAGTCATTACAGCACCAAACCAGAGGAGTATTACTTTTTTCATAGGGGAAATTCAGGGTTTTTCAAAAATAGGAATTTATTATCTCGTGTATAACCAGGCCCACCAGAGGAGTACCGCCTGGAGTGGGAGACGCAGGATGGTCAGCCAGAAATAGCGATACTGATTCCGGTAATAGGTAATACACATTTGGATGTTGGCGGGAAAGACGGCAATCAGTAGCAGAATCAGCAGCCAGGCGCCCACCCTGCGGGTTGATTCCGGGATCAGCAACAGTGCAAAAATGATTTCCAGCGCCCCACTCAGGTAGTTGATACCGCCAGGATACGGGAGGGCTGGCGGAATGATCCTCAGATAGAATTTTGGATTAAGAAAATGATTGATACCCGCCATTACATAAAATGCGGACATGACATATAAGAAAAATGAATCAGGCATCATGTAATGGAAAATTCAAATTAATACTTTTAAGGTTGGAATACGCCAATTGTCAAAATAATGAAACCGGCGCAGCGAATGTTTCGTAGCAACGGCGTAATCGGAAGCTACCTTCACCCCCGCGCTATGATAAAAAACTTCTTCAAGACCGCTTTCCGGAATATGCTGAAATACAAGGCCTATTCCCTTATTAATTTTATTGGATTAACCTGCGGACTTACGCTCGCTTTACTGATTATCACGTACGTACGTCATGAGTTGAGTTATGACCGGTTTCATGCCCATGCGGACAGAATCTACCGTATGCGTTATACAGCTCCCAATGGGCTGGAAATTGCCAGCTCACCGCCACCCATTGCCCCGGTGATGAAGGACTATTTTCCGGAAATTGAAGAGGTGGCACGTGTGTTTGGCCGAAACGTAAGCATCACTAAACCCGATAGTCCGGAAGCATTTGAGGAATCCGGCATTTTCTTCGCCGACTCCGCCTTCGCCAAAATATTTACACTCGAATTCATTAAAGGTAAAGTCCGCAATCCCCTGCATGAAAAATTCACCGTACTGCTCAATGAAGAAATGGCTAAAAAATATTTTGGCGACGAGAATCCCGTTGGAGAGTCGCTTCTTTTCGCAGGGAAGTCTTTTAAGGTGACTGGGGTGGTGAAAGACTTTCCAGAAAATTCACATCTCCGATTTAACATGCTGGTGCCCTACGACAACATGTATGATTTGGAAACCGATCAGACTGCAGAGCGAATCAAAAGGAATTTTGAGATCAATTTTATCATCAGTCATTCGTACACCTATGTCATGCTCAAACCGGGATCCACGCCTGATCATATCAATGCCAACATGGGTGAATTTCTTAAAAAGTATG
>DAOMZK010000390.1:0-3248 GCA_035438035.1 Cyclobacteriaceae bacterium
ATGAATTTCCACTGATGTTTATTCCCGTCGGCTCAATGAAGCTTTCGGTCAAATACAGTATGCTGGTCAGTCTTCGCGGGGTAGACGAAACAGAATATAATTATTGGCAACAAATTCAAAAGACAACAGAAAACATCGGCGGCCTGTACGATCCATTGCCCTCCCCGGTGTTGGGAAACATGCACAATGATGCCAATGCCAGTGAAAAAGTTTTGGGGTATTTTAGTGGAGGAGGAATCCAGGAAAAAAGAATATACCTCTCGATCTTTGACCTTCCCGAATATCTAAGCCAAGTTTCTCGAACTTATTGTCCCCTGGATACAGTAAAAGTAGCTGACCTTCATTTACAGGGAAATGGATTGCTCCTCGTTAATGCGTATATAGGTCCGAATGGACCCGCTATCCTTGGATACCTGTATTCAACGGGCGAGTGCACCGATTGCCGTCTTGCCGGCGGCGTGACCACAAAACCCCCCTTCTGGCCATGAAACACAGGTCGCGGACGGTTTCAAGATTGTGCACCATCGCCATTGTATGTGCTGCATTCTCCTCTTTGACTTATGGCCAATCCGCGGACAGCCTGAGAAAAAAATTTGATGCTTACCGCTCACACACTGCTGGAGAAAAGGTGTACCTCCATATTGACCGGTCATTTTACCTCACTGGAGAAACCATGTGGTTCAAGGTGTATCTCCTTGACGCGAGCCTGCATAAGTTAGACGGCCTCAGCAAGGTTGTCTATGTTGAAGTGGTCGACGCCAATGACAGGGCAGTGGTGCAGGCTAAAGTGGAAATGAAAGACGGACTTGGCAGCGGCAATTTGTTTCTGCCAGCCACGCTGAACTCAGCTCAATACAAACTGCGGGCCTACACGAGCCTTATGAGGAATTATCCTCCGGAATTCTATTTTCATACAATCTTTAAACTGGTAAACCCCTTCATCAAACCTTCTGAACCTATTTCCATCTCCCAAAAATTTGAGGCGCATTTCTTTCCTGAAGGCGGCAACCTCGTACTCGGACTAAAAAGCAAGGTGGCCTTCCAGGTAACGGATCAGACCGGCAAAGGCATTGCCTGTAAAGGTGCCGTCCTTAACGCAGCTAATGATACCATCGTCAAATTTATGCCCTTGAAATTCGGTATTGGCTATTTCTATTTTACACCACGGGCCCGTGAGGAATATTATGCTGTCATTAGTGATGAGCGTGGCTCAAAAGGGAAATTTAATCTTCCCGCAATAAAGGAAAAGGGTTTCGTCATTGCGATGCAGGAAAAAGAAAATCAGTTGGAAGTAAAAGTTTCACGACAGACCACAGAATTGAACCATTCGGCACTGTATATGCTTGTGCATACACGGAATATCATCAGCAAAGCCGAAGTAAAATTTTTCCAGGACCCTGTGGAGGTTAATTTTCAAATTGACAAAAGTAAACTCGGTGACGGCATATCACATATTCTCATATTTGACGAAAATCTTCAGCCCGTTTGCGAAAGGCTGTTATTTAAGAGGCCCACTTTGAGATTGAATCCCGAAATTCAAACCGACAGCAAAGTGTACGAAAAGCGGGGCAGTGTCAAACTCAGTATAGGTTCAAAGCTTCCGGCTAATATTTCCATTGCCGTTTACAAAAGTGATTCATTGTTGCAGCCATGGAAAAATGGAATTGCCGAGTATGTCATGTTAAGTTCAGATTTAAAGGGTACTATTGAATTTCCTGAATATTACTTTACAGAAAATGATCCTATTGCAGCGGAGGCGGCGGATAATCTCATGCTCACCCATGGCTGGAGGAGATTTACCTGGGATGATGTCATAAAACCAAAAACTCCTGACTACCTCCCTGAATACAGGAATCATGTCATCAAGGGGATCGTCAGGCATCCGTCCGGTGAACCAGCATCTTATATTATCACCTACCTGTCATCACCTTCTAAATCTGTAAGCCTGAATGTTGCCCGAAGCAATTCAAAAGGTGAAGTGGCGTTTCAGACAAAAAATCTGTACGACACCAGGCCCATAATCATTCAAACCAACCCGAAGAAAGACAGCATTTACTCCGTTGAGCTGACGGACCCCTTTTCTCATCAGTTCACCAATGACCCGCTTCCCATTTTGGAATCCTCTCCCATGATGCGAAAACAATTACTGGAAAGAAGCATCGACATGCAAGTGACTGATATTTATCGGGGCGGTACAAGCATTGCCCAGGTTGCCATTGACAGTACTTCATTTTATGGTAAGCCCTATGGCACGTATCTGCTGGATGATTACACACGATTCCCCATCATGGAAGAAGTTTTTAGAGAATATGTTAAAAACGTCATGGTGCGCAAGACGAAGGATAATTTTCATTTGTATGTAAGTGATATGGTCAACAGAATCATCTTCGATACCGACCCGCTGATTTTGCTCGACGGCGTTCCCGTTTTTGATACCGATAAATTGATGGCGCTCAGTCCGCTGAAGATCCGGAAGATCGAAGTATTTGACAGAAAATATTTTCTGGGCATTATGGCCTTTCCCGGAGTGGTAAGTTGCAGTACCTACCAGGGTGACCTGGCGGGGTTTGAAATTGATGGTAAAAAAGTTGCCATTGACTATGAGGGGTTACAAAGACAAACCGAATATTATTCTCCTAAATATCCGGATCAGGCTCATCGCGAAAGCAGAATGCCAGACAATCGTTCCCTGTTGTTTTGGAAAGCCTCTGTGAATGTATCCTCGTTCGCTCCTGCGCAAATTGAATTTTTCACTTCCGACAAGTCAGGAAATTATCAGGTGGTTGTGGAAGGAATCTCTACCGAAGGCATTCCGGGAAGCGCCACCTATGGGTTCGAAGTGAAAAAGCAGTAAGATATTTTTTATTTGAAATCCATTATTACAATACAGAATCTTTTCTTGCCGGCTTTAATCCTGCTGCTGAACTTTTCCTGCGTGGAACCCTACACGCCTCCGGTAACCAAAAATGAAAGCAATCTTCTTGTGGTCGAGGGTTTTATCAATACAACTACCAACTCGGTACAAGTCAAACTTTCAAGAAGTGTGGCGCTGTCAAAAAAGCAGACCTTTCCGGCAGAACTGAAAGCCAGCCTTTCAATCGAATCTGAAGACGGCACTAAAGTTCCGCTCGTGGAAAAAACAGGGGGAAATTATGAAAAGACGGGGCTCACCCTTAATTCTTCAATCAAATACAGGCTTCGAATCGTAACTAAGGGGATTTCATATTCTTCAGAATTCATCTCACTCA
>DAOMZK010000391.1:0-3227 GCA_035438035.1 Cyclobacteriaceae bacterium
CACCACGTTCGTTTAACGAATGAATCTGAAAACTATGATAAATTCACCGGGAAATCAGAGCGGTAACCCTACAATGGGGTCAAATTGACCACTTCAATAGACTGAATTTCCGGAACTGACTTCCGGATGGCCTCTTCAACCCCGGCCTTAAAAGTCATTGTGGACATGGGACAATTTCCACAGTTGCCAACAAATTCAAGTTTGACCACTTTATCATGGGTTATTTCGAGCACCTTCACATTTCCACCGTCAGCTTCTAGGTAGGGGCGAATGGAATTGAGTGACGACTCAACGCGCTGTATAAGTTCTTCTTTCTTTAGCTGTGCGGCAACCATCATACTGTAATCTCGACTTTCTTTGTGTGTTCAAAGTTAGCATTTCTAATGGCAATTTGACGCGCGAGCGATTCAGCCAATTCAGTGAATGCCTCCGCCATGATTCCTCCCTTCAAAACGGCCGGCAATCCACTATCGCCACTTTCGCGGATGCTTTGCACCAGTGGGATCTGGCCGAGCAAGGGAACGTTAAACTTCTCTGATAAGTTCTTGCCTCCGTCTTTTCCGAAAATATAGTACTTGTTGTCAGGTAATTCTTCGGGAGTAAAGTAGGCCATATTTTCCACGACGCCCAGAACAGGCACATTGATGGCAGGTTGCCTGAACATCACGAGTCCCTTGGTGGCATCAGCCAGTGCAACTTTTTGTGGAGTGGTGACGATAACTGCACCCGTCACAGGCACAGTTTGAACCAAAGTGAGGTGGATGTCACTCGTGCCGGGAGGGAGGTCAATAAATAAATAATCAAGATCTCCCCATAGGGTATCGGTGATAAATTGTTTCAACGCTGAGCTGGCCATCGGTCCACGCCATACTACGGCGCTGTCTGGCGGAGTAAGGAATCCTATGGAAATAAGTTTGACGCCATATTGCTCGAGGGGCACTATGAAATTTTTTCCATTGATCACTTTCACCTCTGGCTTTTCCATTTCACAGTTGAACATCACGTGAATAGAAGGGCCGGAGATATCGGCATCAATCAGCCCTACTCTTGCTCCTGCACTCGCCAAAGCCACTGCCAGATTCGTGGTGACAGTGGATTTGCCCACACCGCCCTTCCCGGAAGCAATGGCGATAATATTCTTTACGCCGGGTAAAAGAGGAGCCTGGTCGCGAAGGGTAGTTACGGTCGAGGTAAACTGGATGGTGATCGATGTGTCAGAACCTGAAATTTTGCGGACCGCATTTTCGCAGTCTTTCCGTATGGTTTCTTTCAATGGGCAAGCCGGTGTGGTGAGCACCACCGTGAAGCTCACTGCTTTATCTTCTGTCACCACGTCCTTAATCATATTAAGGCTGACGAGGTCGCGTTTGAGGTCGGGGTCATTGACCGTGGAAAGGGCCTTGAGAATGTCTTCCTGGGATAATTTCATACAGAATAAAACACGAATTTAGGCGTTCAAATCCGCATTCAAGGGATATTTTTCAATCAAAATTTTATCCCTTTCCTTGATTGATGAATAGTTATCTTTGAGACCCGGTTTATCCGGATTGTTAATTTTTACGTCAACCCTTGATCAGCCGCGAAACGATAGATGAAGTCAGGAACCGCATCGACATTGTGGATGTGATCAGCGATTTTGTTTCGCTCAAGCGTTCCGGTCAGAATTATAAGGCCCTGAGTCCTTTCAACAACGAAAAAACGCCGTCTTTCTTTGTAGTGCCGGGCAAGGGTATTTTCAAAGACTTCAGCAGCGGTAAGGGTGGCGACGCCATTACTTTCGTTATGGAACATGAGGGGATGAGCTACACCGAGGCGATCCGCTACCTGGCCAAAAAATACGGTGTTGAGATTCAGGAAGACGCACAATCAGAAGCGTTGCGCGAAAAGCAAACTGAAAGAGAAGGACTTTATATCCTCATGAATTTCGCAAAAGATTTCTACAAAGAAAATCTCAAAACAGATGAGGGTAAATCGATTGGCTTAAGTTATTTCCACGAGCGAGGGTTTAACGACAGAACCATCTCGAAATTTGAGCTCGGTTACGCGCTGGATGGCTGGAGTAACCTGATGGATGCGGCAATAAAAAGTAACTATAATAAGGAACTGCTGGAGAAGACCGGTCTCGTAGTAAAGAATGATGAGGGCAGAACGTATGACCGCTTCCGGGGAAGAGTGATTTTTCCGGTTTTGAACCTCACTGGCAAGGTGATTGCTTTTGGTGCCCGCATGATGGGCAAGGACAAGAATCAGCCCAAGTACATCAATTCACCCGAGACTGAGATATACCATAAGAGCAACGTTCTGTATGGATTGTATCAAGGGAAGAACGCCATCCGGCAGCATGATAATTGTTTCCTGGTTGAAGGGTATACCGATGTAATCTCCATGCATCAAGCTGATGTTGAAAATGTTGTGGCCTCATCCGGAACAGCCCTTACAGAGGAACAAATCAAATTGATAAGACGGTTTACTGAGAATGTAACCGTACTTTTTGATGGTGACGCTGCCGGGATTAAGGCTGCTTTGCGTGGCATTGATTTGATTCTGAAAGGCGGACTCAACGTACGCGTAGTGCTTCTCCCGGATAGCGAAGATCCTGACAGTTACTCAAGGAAAGTGGGAACAAGTGCGTTTCAGAAATACCTGGCGCAAAAATCCCAGGACTTCATTTCCTTCAAATCGGGATTGTTTGCTTTGGAAGCTGGCAATGATCCCATTCGCAAAGCAGAATCAATAAAAGAAATCGTAGGGAGTATCTCTCTTATTCCGGATCCTGTAAAACGTTCCGTATACCTGCAGGAAACCAGCAACCAACTGAAGATTGCTGAAGCTGTGCTCATTACAGAATTGAACAAGATTCTGGTTCAGGAAAGAAAGAAAAAAGAACGGGAACAATTTCAGACATCTCGTCAATCTGATAGTGAAGACACTGAGTTGCTGACAGAATCGGTACGGGAATTGACTCAGGCTCCGGTGGATATCAAGGATATGGTGTATTATCAGGAGCGTGAGACGATTCGCCTTATGTTGAATTATGCCGACCATTCAATCGAAGATCAAAAACTGGGTGATTTTCTCATTCATGAGCTTGAAGATGTAACATTTACCAACCCGGTCTTTATTGAGATTTATGATGAGGTTCAAAAGATGTTGAAAAATAATAAGCAGGCTAGCAGTCAGAGTTTGTTGCAAACAGGTAGCGATGAAGTGAAAAAGGTTGTGACCGA
>DAOMZK010000392.1:0-3224 GCA_035438035.1 Cyclobacteriaceae bacterium
AGCGGCTGATCGGTAAAAGGTGTGAATTTATTTCCGTCATAGTAATTCAATCCTCCTCCCGTGGTGCCAATCCATATTCCGCCACGGTCATCAAAATCCAACGATGTGACAAATGCACTGGAAAGACCATCCTCGCGCGTATACCACTGAAACCTGTCTTTCTTCGCATCATACTTTCCCAATCCGGAAAACGAACCAACCCACACTTCTCCTATGGGACTCACCTTTATTTCCTGGACACCATCATCATTTCCATAGGGCAACGGGTAAGATGTTGATTTTCCATTATTCATTCTCCACAATGAATTATTGGCTCCAATCCAGGTCACACCGTTCGATTCTTTTTCAATTGCCATCACCGGACCAAGTTTGGATGATCCGCAGCGATCAAAATCCAGGGCATAGTAGCGATACAATCCATTTCCGGCACTTCCAAACCAGGTATTTCCCTCCGCATCCAGGTGGATGTTCATGATCGGTACGTTCTTGATAACGGTATCCGTTTCAATTTTACCGTCAACGAGGTGCTCCCTGAAAAGCGTTCGTTCATCGCGGGTCCAATACACATCCTGTAAGGCGTCATAACTCACAATATGACGTGTCATCACCTTCGTTCTTTTGTTGAAAGTTCCGGCCTGCAAATCAATAGCGAAGGATCCGCTGTCTGTATCAGCCCAGACTTCATTGTCGTGGTTAAAAATATTGTACGCTTTATTGAATACCCTGGCATGAGAAAATTTCATCAGGCCCTTGAGCGTGGGGACTACAAACGAACTGTCGCTGAGGTAAAAACAAATCTGTCGGTCTTTTGAAACATGCGGGAAGTAAATGGATTTGCCTGGTATAATCTGCTTGGACCAATAGTATACAGAATCGTTGTGAATCTTGCCGATTACTCCTGGGTTGGAGACAATGAATATGGTGTCATTGAATTCTATCACTCTTCTTACTCGCTTCATACCTTCTGCCCTGCTATCCTGCTGGAATTTTTTAAACACCAGTCCGTCAAAGCGGGTAAGCCCACGTGGGTGCACAATCCAGATGTTTTGCTTTGAATCAATAAACAAGGAAGTCACGATGTTGCTCAGGAGTCCATCAAGTGTGGTGTAGACTTTGAATTCCCTTCCGTCAAAACGCGCCGATCCTCCACCAGATGTACCGATCCAGAGATAGCCGAAAGAATCTTCTACAATGGCATTAACCTGTGATTGGGGCAACCCATCTACTGCGGTATACTGGCGGAGCGTAAACTGCTGCGCTTCGACGATAGAACATGTTGCAACTACTAAAAAAATAACGGCATGCAGCTTGTTCATACACTTTGATCAAAATTCCTAATAATACGCTTCAATGTGTTACCTCAAGTTACGGGATATGATAGTTAAAAGATAAAAGTTAAGAGGGAAAAGTTATGGTTTCGGCACCACACTATCTATGAAAAGTCTTGCCCGCCTTCGCGAAGCGCTTTGGCGAAGCAAGGCCGGCATCCCATAAATATTAAAAACCAACCTTTCTATGAAAATCGTACATTACCATCATGAAACCGCTCCTCATCATTTTTATTTTTTTCAATGCCTTGTCTTTACCAGGACAGCCACCCGACATAAAAAAATATTTTGATTTAGCGGAAGCATCCTTTAAGGAAAGGGACAATGAGAGCGCATACGAATACATGCACGAGGCATACAAGCTTCATCCCTATCACCAGGGTGTTTTGTACATGAAAGCCAAAGGCGCGGCGCTGACCAATCGGCCAGATGAAGCCCTTGAATGCCTCAAAAAAGCCATTGAAATCAACGCCGGTTATTCCCTTGCCGTACCGGAATTTAATAAGATCAAAGACCTCGATGGATTTAAGAAACTGGTGGATGAACAGAAAAAGATGAACGATCCTATCATTCATTCAGTCAATGCTTTGGTTATCAAGGACCGGCAACTACACACTGAGGGCATTGCCTATGATGTGGAGCACCAATTGTTTTATCTCGGCAGCATTCACAAACGAAAAATAGTTGTGGTAAAAGCCAACGGAGAGACTGCTGATTTTTGTCCATCCGGTTTTGAAGGTATGACCAGTGTATTCGGCCTTACCATTGATGCGAAGCGAAAAATTTTATGGGCTTGTACCTCGCCCATTGCTGAAATGGAAAAGTCTGACTCCACCCTGCGTTCGGCGGTATACATGTTTGATCTTACCACGGGCAAACTGCTGAAAAAATTTAAAGTGAGTGCCGATGAACCTGACGGTACCTTCGGCGACCTCGTCATTGCGCCCAGCGGCACGGTGTACATCTCCGATTCAGGCAAAAACAGAATTTTTACAGTGGATGAAAAGCAAAATGATCTGGTGCCGTTCCTTTCCTCCAAAGTATTCTGGAATATTCAGGGTTTGACATTTTCAGATAAAGGTGAAGATCTTTTTGTCGCCGACTACATAAAAGGGATTTTTAAAGTCTCCATCAAATCCCGGTTCCCCATACCGGTACCGGCGCCGGAGAATTTTTCATTGAAAGGGATTGATGGGATCTACTATTACCACAACAGCCTGGTGGCTATACAAAATGGAGTTTCACCCAACCGTGCTACCCGGTATTATCTGAGTGATAACGGGAATGACATTATCAAAACAGAGATTATAGACCGCAGGCATCCTGCCTTTGGCGAACCTACCCTTGGCGTTATCACCGGCAACAGCTTCTACTATATTGCCAACAGTCAGTGGGATGGATATGTGAATCATAAAATCAAGCCGGCAGAAAAATTGAAAGATATAGTGGTGCTGAAGTACACTTTGCAGTAATCTCTGTTCGCAACCCGGTGACAATCAAACTGCCAAATCCTGCCTGGCGGCAGGCAGGCACAAAATTCAAAAAAATTCCAAACCACAAAGACCAAAACATCCACCATCTGCTGAATTTACTCTCGCATCTTCCCTTGCAAGTACACCCAACATTTTGTTCGACCCCGCTGGGGTCGTTGTCTTATTTCATGCTTTTCGGTTCTAAAATATCTGACCCCTCCGGGTTCAATGCATCCTTCTCAACTTCTTCCCTTTTCTATTGTTTGTCGGCATCTCGCGAATATCAACTTCAAGAATCCATCTAACGGCGCTTGAGCGCCCCTTTGGCTTTGAATTTTTGTATTCAAGCTAAATCAAAAGCCTGGCGTCCTTGCGTGATAAATTCCATGATCATCTCAACTCCCGCCCTTCTGTGTCCTCTGTG
>DAOMZK010000393.1:0-3222 GCA_035438035.1 Cyclobacteriaceae bacterium
AAATATAAAATATATGAACTATTTCTGGAGAGTGAGAGTGAAAGGAGAATAAATTGAAAGAATTCGACTACTTAGTCGGATATATCATGGGGACAAAATTTCGGCTTCGCAGACAGTGCAGTAGCACATTATTATAATTTCCGTCCGACCTTTATTTCATGACTGAGCAACGATTTTGTTTTGACTAACAAGACTTGTGAGGTGATAACCCTTGTAAACTTAAAGCTGATCGACAAAAATGTAACAGCCGCCAATGCAGTGGCGCAAAGAATTCTCTGCGGCTCTGCGTCTCTGGGTTAAATAATTATTTGGATTAATTAATTTATCGCCTCTCCCTTTTCCAGTTTCTTCACGAGCCCGTCTATGTTTGCCTTTGCAGCCGCATCCGTTTCGAGTTTGAATGCATCCTGTGCAAACTTCAAGGCTTTCTTGTTGTCGCCATTCGCTGAATAGCCTCTGGCCATTCCGACAAGTGAAGCGGAATTCGCAGGGAATCTCTTATATGCAGTTTCAAAAACTACCATGGCATCCTTGGGTCTTGTCGCCGTGATGAGCTGGCGTCCGTAGTTCACGATCTGACCAACCGTCGCATCAGGAAGATTGATCGCTTCTTTCATAATTGCGTCAGCCTCATCTTTCTTATTCATTGCTGTCAGCACATTGCCTTTGGCCAGGTAGATCGGATAATATTTAATACCCCGATCCAATGGAACCTGGATCCAGGTAAGCGCTTCATCAAGGTTAATTTTGTTGTTCACGCAGAAATTGGTGGCTGCCACAACGTTCAGCCAGGATGAGATGCCTTTTTGACTTACCATTTCATCGCGCAATTTCTTTACGTATAAATCATTGCCGTTGGGAACGTTGATCTTAAAAGGAACTGATAATTTCTCCCACTTCAAACGGGCGGTAGCGCTGTTCTGCAAACGGTCGGTAAATTCAAACGTGAGCCATTCATTAAACTCACAGGTCGCGGGCTTTACCGTCACACGCAAAGCATCCTCTGAAGGAAGATAAAAGAAACTACCCCAGGCAGTTGAAGTATTCGAGAAAATGACAACCCACTCTTCCTGACCGGGAATCATATGGACGCCATAGATTCCGGCTTTCAGCGGCTTGCCTTCAATTTCCACATCATGGGAAAAGGAGATGGTCGTATTTTCATTTGAACCGGCGCGCCACGGTGATGGATTTTGCTCTGTGCTTCGGAATAGCTTCAGGTTGGTCAACCCATAGGGCACCAGCTTTCCCCATATCTCGCGACCTGCCACATCCGGGCTATTGTACACGATGGTAATCTTTACGAGACCCAGGTTTTGGGAGACTTCACTCCTTTGATTGCCCCCGCTTGGCGGTAATGTCATTTGTGACCATGACACAAAACTAATCAGTAAACCTATGCTGATAATCAACGCTTTAACAGAATTTTTCATGAGATTGAATGAGGTATGTTGAACGGAAGTAACAAAGAAAATGCGAAAGGAAAAATCAGTTTGTGAAGAGGGGTATAACCCTTCTGATTAAAATCAGCCCTCCACAGTAAATAAAATAACATTTTTGTACGTGCGGATGTGACTTCCGGGCAATTCCCGCTCCTAACTTGTGCTATTGTAAACCCCATTGTTTGGGAAACCACCTACCCGTGTTAATGAAATCTGAAAATACCCCTTTCAATGATCATGATGTCATTCATGATTTAAAGCATTACCTGCCGGCTCAGGCGCCGCTCAAGGATTTTATTCATCATAACACACTGCACGCCTTTCAAAAATTCAATTTTCACAAGGCCACACGTCTTGCCTCCGAAATCCTCGGCTACCGTGTTTCTCTTTCTCTGCTTGAATTCCGTCAATTGTATGAGGAGAAGAAGATCCGGGAAGACATCCTGGAAATGATCATCACCTGGAAAAAAGGCGCGGATGCAGTCGGGGAATGGAAAAAAAAGGCGCTTCATGGCAACTATGGAGCTTTACCCCTTCCCCGCATTGGGCAACTGCGCTCGAACTGGAAACGGAAATATCAGATTGATCTTGATTCGCTTGTCCAACCTCTGCTTTTCAGAATATTATGCAGTTACCTGGATCAGGGTATTTCCATTTGGAATTTCCCTGTAAAAGGAAAAGGATTTCTAGAAGCGATCCGGGAGATGGAGAAAAACAGCATGAGCAGTTTCTTCAGGACTAATCGCGCCAAAAAATTATTGTTTGATGAGAATTGCAAGATTGAAGATTTGCTCAGGATACTGGTCGGCGATCCGAAGTATTATGGACAATATCTTTTTGATCAGCAATTTTCCCATCAGGGTTGGTCGGGAATGGTATCCACAGTGGAGGACCACCCCTATACCCTTCTCGATACCCGGCATCTCTCCATGCACGATCTAATTCATTTTGAGTTGCTGCTGGAAATTGACAAGCTCGATGATCACTTTGGAGAAATCTGGTCGCCGCTGGGATACCAGGTCACTGATCCTGTCCCTGAACTTTTTGCTGATGTACCTGAAACCGAACTGAATGACCTGCGAATCATCTGGCAGGAGGCATTTGAATGGAGCTACTACGATCAGGTGCTGGCCGGAATCCGCACTGAAAGAAATAGCAAAACCAATGGGCAGCCCAGCTTTCAGGCCATGTTTTGCATCGACGACAGGGAGTGTTCCTTCCGCCGGTATCTGGAAAAGATTGATCCGGCATGCGGCACCTATGGTACACCGGGATTCTTCAACGTCGAATTTTTTTATCAACCCGAAGACGGGAAATTCTTCACGAAAGTTTGTCCCTGGCCGGTAACACCCAAGCATCTCATCAAGGGTGTGGGCAATAAGACCAAGAGAGAGACGGATATTCACTTCACCAAGCACTCTCACACAGTCTTCACAGGCTGGCTCATCTCACAGACGCTTGGATTCTGGTCTGCACTCAGGTTGTTCCTGAACATTTTTAGACCCTCCATGGGCCCGGCCACCGCTTCCTCCTTTCAGCACATGGACAAGTTTTCCAAACTAACCATAGAGAACAAGAGCCAGGACGACCGGGAGAAAGACCTTCAGATAGGATTCAATATTGAAGAAATGACCATCCGGTTGGAGAGCTTGCTGAAGAGTACAGGATTGGTAAAGGATTTTGCCTCGATCGTCTACATCATCGGTCATGGATCAAGCAGTGTAAACAATCCTCATTATGCTGCATATGATTGCGGCGCGTGCTCCGGTCGTGCCGGTTC
>DAOMZK010000394.1:0-3218 GCA_035438035.1 Cyclobacteriaceae bacterium
AACTCCCGTGCAGCCATTTGGATAGATTGTCCGCTCTTTTCGGCATAATTGTTGGTTTCAAAGCGCTTACTGTAGCATTCCACTCCGTAACGATGGCAAGATTGATTAACCAGGACCTCCTCTTCATCCGAAGCATCCCCACGCAATTGAAAATTACAATGCGCTACCCCAAAGTTCAATTTGGCTTCCTTAAACAAATCCAGCATGACCATCGAGTCCAGACCGCCACTGACGGCCAGCAAAATGCGGTCTTGTGTGTCAAAGAGTTTATGACGCGAGATAAAGTTGCGGAACCGGTTGAGCATTACTCAAAATTATTAAAAGTCCGGCGTCTGCCCCTCTTTTCTAACTTTGCCTTCAATTGAATGAGAAAAGCCGTAATCATAGGCCTTACCCTGCTTTGCCTGACTTCCGCGTTTGCACAACGGAAAGTCAAGCTCAAGCACGCCAATGCACTAAAGGGCTCTGTGCAGAACGGTGTCAGGACCGATTGGGTGGTGGGCGATGTGGTTTTCTTCCAGAATGAAACCACTATCTACTGTGACTCGGCAATTTTTAACCGGGCAAATAACTTTGTCGAGGCTTACGGTAAAATAAAAATAACCGAAGGCGACTCGGTCACGGTAACCGCCTCGCGCCTGAGTTATGACGGAAACAAAAAAATTGCCTACCTGCGCAAAAGTGTAATCTTCACCAAACTCGAGACCGCGACACTATATACTGATTTCCTCGACTACGATCGCCTCAAGAATGAAGCGCGCTATTTTAACAGCGGCAAACTCGTGGACAGCGCCAATACGCTTACGAGCAAAAAAGGCTATTACGATCTTTCCTCTAACCTGGCTTCCTTCAAGACAGAAGTAGTAGGCGTGAACAAGGATTACACAATGACATCCGATACCCTGCAGTACAACTCCAAGAACAAATTCATTTATTTCCAGGCCACCACACAACTCAAAGATAAAAACGGCGAAACCGCTTATTACGAAAACGGATTCTATGATACCCGGCAAAAAAAATCAGACCTCACCAAAGGCAACCTGCAGACGCAAGAGTATGAACTGAAAGGAACAAAACTTTTTCTTGACGATATCCGGAAATTTTACCGGGCACAGGGGAATGTGATCATGACGTCAAAGCAGGAGAACATGCACATCTATGGTGATGATGGCTACTTTGACAAAATCAAAGGGATATCAAAAGTCTATGGCCATGCGTATGTGGCCCGTGTTACAGACGAACAAGATACACTCTTCATCTCCGCGGATACCCTGGTTTCAATTGAGAGCAAGGACCCCAAAAAGAAACGCCTGCTTGCTTATAACAATGTCAGGATATTTAAAAGTGACTTGCAGGGCATTGCCGATTCACTGGCGTATGTGGCCAGTGATTCGATATTATATTTCTACAGACAACCCGTCTTATGGGCGAATGAAAATCAGATGACATCTGACTCCATCCGTATCCTGCTGGAAAAGAAAAAGATCAGCAGGATTTACATGGTCTCCAATTCGTTTGTAGCCTCGCAGGATTCGATGTCCAATTTCAACCAGATAAAGGGAAGAAAAATGACCGCGTTTTTTGATGGTAAACACATCGATCATGTCGTAGTGGAGGGGAATGGCGAAAGTATTTACTATGCCTTACAGGAAAAGGAAATTGAAGAAAATGGCAAAACTGAAAAAATCGGAATCGTGTCGGGTATGAACAAAATCATATGCAGTAATATGAAGCTCAATTTCAGGGAAGGCAAAGTGAGCACCATTCGATTCTATGTCAAGCCTGATGCCTCCTTTATACCGCCTCATGAACTGAAACAGGAAGACACCTTACTCAAAGGATTTTTATGGCGGGGCGAATCCCGACCCACCCGGGATAAGGTAGTACAAAAGGATTAGCGGGGCTGCAGGAACGACAACTCGTCGATTGTATTGTATTCAGGAGCCCATTTTTTTGGAAATCCTTTTGAATTCATGCTCATTTGATATATATTTCATTTGACTACGTCTGTTCCCTATGATGCGGATTGTACCAGGACTGATTCTTATTTTGATCTGCTTCGTCAGCAAATCAACAGGTCAGAGCTTTGAATGGGTAGACCGTCAGGAAAATATACAAGCTGGGTTGGGGCAGTCTATCAAGGTGCCCATTCGAATAAAAAACACTTCAGATAAGGCCCAGTTTTTCATAATAAAAAGAACACACAGTGATCTTGGCATCAATCAAAAAGGCTATTTCTGCCTTGGAGATGAATGTTCTGACCCTTCAGTAGATCAATACACCAAAAGATTGGAGCCTGGCGAAACCCTCTCCAACCTGAATTTTGTGGTGGAAACAGGTCTGATTTCAACCAACAATTCACTCCGATTTGAAGTATTTCCAAAAGGCAACCTGGCCCTCAGCGTGGATCATGCATTCACGCTTTCAGTTGATGAAAAGCCCGGAAAATCGCTTGTTTTCCAATCCCGCGAAATCACAATCCATGATGTCTATCCCAACCCGGTGGTTGACCAGGCTTATATTGATTACCGGGTGGCCGCCAATGAGAATCTGAAGGCAAAAGTTGTTATTCACAATATTTTAGGCAGCCCGGTAGGAAACTATGACCTGCCGGGGAACGAAACCCGGATCAAGATTCAGGCCGATGAATTGGCTTCCGGGGTATATTTCTATACCGTCTATCTGAACAATGTGGGTGTACTCACAAGGAAACTCGTAGTGAGGAAATAATCCTTTAAACCAATCGTTTTTTAAGGGTTTCCGATATTTTCGGCCCAAATCGTATATTTGCGGCCTTCTTTATGTCTATGAGACTGATGACAAGGCTGGGGGTAGTGATTTGTGTGCTGATGGCAATGTCTTGCAGCAAGTTTCGCAAGATCCAGAAGAGTGAAGACTGGAGGGTTAAATATGATGCGGGTCTGAATTACTATGACAACAAGGATTATTATCACACCTCCCTGTTGTTTGAGGAAATACTGCCTGTGGTAAGGGGTCTTCCGGAAGGAGAAAAGGTCGAGTTTTACCTGGCGTACTGTCAGTATTACCAAAAGACATATTTGCTGGCTTCCAATCAATTCAAAACATTCTTTGAGACTTACGGAAGGAGCCAGTTGGCACAGGAAGCTTTTTTCATGTATGCCTATTCCCTGTATGTAGCATCACCCGGATCCAATCTTGACCAGAAAAATTCAGTTGAGGCCATGAATGCGATGCAG
>DAOMZK010000395.1:0-3216 GCA_035438035.1 Cyclobacteriaceae bacterium
GACCATGGCAAAGAGGATGACCCAGCAAAGCAGCAGTATCTGATTGCGCTTAAAACTGTTGAGCAATAGCTGAACGGGGAATGAATAGAAGAGTGAATCGGCAATTTTTGCAAGTCGGGCCATAGGCACAGAAATATTTCAATTTAGGCATTTTCGGCTCACAAAATGCAAAGAATGGAAAGGGTTATTAATTTACTGGCCGCCTTGTTATTGCGCATTCCTAATTCGTAATTCGTATCCCCGATCCCGATAATTATCGGGACTATCTGGACTTAATTTTAAATTTCCTGAAGACTTTCACCATCTATCGCTCTTCCGCCGGTTCGGGTAAAACCAGGACACTGGCAAAGGAATATCTCAAGCTGGCACTGCAAAACAAAGCGTATTATTTCCGGCACATCCTGGCGGTCACCTTTGCCAACAAAGCCGCACAGGAGATGAAAGATCGAATCCTGGATTACCTGGACAGGTTTGCCAAAGGTAAGGAGGATGATTTGTCTGCGGAGCTGCGGGATGCATTGAAACAGGATCAAAATACATTTATCCAGAATTGTGCAGAGCTGCGGTCAGAGATACTGCATCACTACGATCAGTTTTCCATCAGCACCATTGACTCATTCTTTCAAAAAGTGATCCGGTCCTTTACCCGTGAATCCGGACTCATCGGTGATTACAGGCTGGAGGTGGACAATGACCTCGTGTTGGATGAAGTCATCGATAACCTGATTGATGAGTTGGGAACCAATCCTGAACTGACCCGTTGGGTGGTAGAGTTTGCAAAGGATAACCTGGAAAATCTCGATGCGTGGGATGTGCGCGAAAGTCTGAAAGAGTTTTCCAATGAAATTTTCCGGGATGAGTTCAAGGCGATTGAAACTACAGTGAGGAAAGAAACAGATGATCCGGAATTTTTTAAAAACCTCCGGAGCAAATTACTAAAGGATAAAAATGATTTTCTGAATGCAGTCTCCAAACCCGCACAGGAGATTATCCAGGTAATAGAATCGCAAAAATGGAAATTAAATGATTTGAAATACAAAGGCAATTCGGGAATGAAGGCATTCCTGGAACATTTTGCCTACAGCAGGAAGTTGACTGAAATTAAGATTGTCGACCGGGTAAGGAATGACTTCACAAACCCCAAGGATTGGCCTGTCAAGGATACACTCTACAGGGCAGAAATATTAAAAGTTGCAGAAGACCTTGCTCCCCTGGTTAAAAAAATCATCAGGACCTATGATGAGGACTTTAAGAAAGCGTTGTCTGCAGACCTTATTTTAAAGAATCTTTATGTTTTCGGATTGCTCTCCGACATTGCCCGCAAACTCCAGGACTATAAAGTCGAGAACAATCTCATGCTGCTTTCAGATGCATCTACTTTTCTAAACGGCATAATCCAGGACAGCGACACACCTTTCATCTATGAGAAAATCGGATCATTTTATCGCAACTACCTCATTGATGAATTTCAGGATACTTCCGGATTTCAGTGGAAAAATTTTCTGCCGCTATTAACCAATGGACTTGATCAGGGATATCCCAGCCTGGTGGTGGGGGACGTGAAGCAGGCGATTTATCGTTGGCGTGGCGGTGACCTGAATTTACTTCAGTCGGAGGTGGAGAAGCATATCGGGAAAGAGCGCGTTACAGTCAAAGTGCTGGACAGCAATTTCAGAAGTGCAGCTAACATTGTCCGTTTCAACAATGAGCTTTTTGGTACAGTCAAGACAATCGTATCCGCTGAGACGGGATCAGAACTGCCTACGTCAGCCTACCGTGATGTATCTCAACATGAATCAAAATCACACCCGGGCTTTGTTCACATCAGTTTACTTCAAGATAACGAAGATGAAAAATGGAAAGAACAGGCCCTTCACCAGGTGCCCAATCACCTTGAACGCCTCCAGCAAAAAGGTGTGGCTTTGCGAGACATTGCGATCATCGTAAGAACCAATGCCGAGGGCCATCAGATCGCCACGTACCTTCTGAACTATAAAAATTCTGATGAAGCATTGAAGCATTGCAAATATGATGTTGTCTCCAATGAGTCGCTTCGCCTGGATGGTGCTGCGGGAGTCAACTTGATATTGAGTGCATTGCGTTACCTACTTAATCCCGAAGATGGTGTGGCCAGGGCACAGCTTTCATTTGAGTATTCGCGTATTCACGAACCTGACCGCAATCCGGTTGAAGTATTTACAGTAACCAACCAGGTTATTTTTGAGCGTCAACTTCCGGACCGGTTTACCAAAGAAAAACTTTCTCTTAAAAAACTTCCCTTGTTCGAATTGACGGAAACGCTCATCATCTTATTTGAGCTTGGCGACAATCGGGGAGAGCTGCCTTACCTGACTGCATTTCAGGATCTCATACTTGAATTCAGCAGCAGGGAAAAAAATGATATAAAGGCCTTCCTGGAATGGTGGGAGGAAAAGAAGGATAGTGAGAAGGCATCCATTAAAATTTCCGGCGAAGTCGACGCCGTTAAAATATTCTCCATCCACAAGTCAAAGGGCCTCCAGTTCAAATATGTTTTGATTCCATTTTGTTCGTGGTACCTGGATCACATAGCTAGAATGGCGCCCATCCTCTGGGTAAAATCGGAAGAAGAAGCTTATGCGCAGTCCGGTTATCTTCCATTGAAGTATTCTTCCACACTGAAAAATTCGTATTTCAATGAATATTACAAGGAAGAAAAAACAGCCTCCTTTCTCGATAACCTGAACCTGATGTATGTGGCCATGACGCGTGCAGAGGAAGGTCTCATCATTACTGGCCCTGCCGGCGGTCGCGCCGGCGGTACAGTCGCAAAATGGTTGAAGGAAGGTATTGAGCGGAATGATGAATTGAAAAAATTGTGGAGTGAGGCAAGCCAGACTTTGACCATGGGTGAATGGAAGGCACCGGCGAAAAATCTCGATGAAGAATTGCCGGATACAATTCAGTTGGAAGAGTATTACGCTGCGCGATGGAGAGATCAATTGGTGATCCGGCAGGATGGCGCCTCATTTTTCACTCAGCCTTCTGAGTCACGCGAAAAAATCAACTACGGCATTCACATGCACACGGTGCTTTCCCGCATTCGCTACAGCGATGAAATTCCTGCTGCACTTGATCACTTGATCAGTGAGGGCATGATAGCTGAAAGTGAGAAGGGTGAAATAAAAGAGCAGCTCGACCGGTTGATGAGTAACACCATGGTAAAAAGCTGGTTTT
>DAOMZK010000396.1:0-3210 GCA_035438035.1 Cyclobacteriaceae bacterium
ACCAGGCATCCACAATGCCAAACACCGTGGCATAGTCCGCGAACAAGGCGCTCACCGGCCAGTTGCTCCCGAAGATCAGCCGGTCCGGGCCGAAAGCCTCCCAGAGGACATTGATGGTGGGCGCGTAGTAATCCGGATCCCGCGGGGCGTTGTGGCGCCGGCCGGTGCCTTCCACCAGGCCTGAGACCTTCATGAACACATTCGGGCGCCGGGCGCAGGCCCGCATGTCGGACACCCAGGCCGCCGGGGGCGGCCCGCCGTTGACGGGCACGTTGGCGCAATATAGTTATATACGCTCAACATCAACTGAATTTCATGCAGGGCTTTGTTGCTCGCCGCATCGCTTTCCGAATTGATGGCAAGAATCAGATCATTGACAGAACAGACTCCGTTCTGGTGCTTGGTTTCATAAGCCTTTTTTATAGCGGTGCGGAGTGACATGATCTCTGCATCCTTTGCCAGGATTGATTTCTGCTTGTCGATTTCATTGGATTGTTGAGCGAGCTGGAGGTTGGCGTTGAATACAAAAGTTTCCTGCTGATTCTGAATGCGATCCATATTGATTTTTGTTTGCTCACGATTGTTTTTATCGCGGTACAATCCCATCGTATTCCACGACACGCTCACTCCGGCAATGGAAAGTGATTCAAGTGAGCCTGCACCAAAAGCAGCTCCCGGAGCAAGCTTCACTCCAAATGCCAGCAATCCGATCTTGGGCATGTAATTCGCCTTCGACATTTTGTTTTGCTCTTCCGCCAGGTGACGTTGATAACTGTAAAGTGAAAGTTCGGGCCGGTTGATGGTCAATGAAGTATTGAAATCTGAAACCACAGGCTTAGCCAGTTCCGTTCCGTCCAGAAGTTGCTCACCAATCATCAAACCCAACATTGACAAATACGCCTTGCGTGTAAACGTGAACTCATCCCTGCGCTGCTCGATTTTTAATAACTCGACTTTTACTTCATCCGCATCAGATGTGTAGGCCAGTCCGTTGTTAACTGATAGTTGCACCCGATTCAGATTTCGTTCCAGATTCTGTTTTAGAATTTCCAGTTGCTTGAGTTGTTCACTGATTACCAGCACACCAAAATAAAGCTGATTGACTCTTTCTTTAATCGCATACAGTGACACTTCAATGTTTGCTTTGTCCACTTCAACATTGGATTGAATAATTTCTTTTTGTGCACGCGTTGCTCCGCCATCCCACAGTGTTTGATTGAGCTGCCCGATACCGATAAACTTAAAACTCCCATTTTCAGAAGGAACGCCAGGGGCCATCGCGGGTAATCCCGAGATGAGATACCCTTCGATTGCTGTCAGGCTGATTTGCGGGAGATAGGCCTTGTTAGCATTGGAAATACTAAACTCGGCACTCTTGTCAATCAATTCCATTTGTCTGATCAATGGATAATTGGCTCTCGCTTTCTCCTGGCATTGATCAAGGGTCAGCTGAGAAAAGGCAATAGTGCCTGGCATAAGCAACAGACAGATGCATAGAATTTTTTTAAAAGTGTTACTGATGAAATCTCTCATACAGCAATTGGTTTATAGGTCATCGATCGCATGGCTTTGATCCATGCAGGAATAAGGGTTCTTCTTTCGTTCATCAATTTTTGAAAGCTTGATTCGTCGACCAATCCGGTTTTCATGAGAATCGGTCGCGCCACAAAAGGGAAGATCGTCATCGCCAGCAAGCTGATCAGGAAATGAACAGGGTTGATGTTTCTGCTTTCTCCCTTTAACTGTTGGATGAATGGTGACTTTTTTAATACTTGATCAATTCCTGTTTTCGAAATGAAATCAAAATCATTTTTCCGGAGCTCATTCAGAATAAAAGTGGGCAGGTCAGGATTCTTGGTAAGAAAATCGATGTAAGCATTGGCGATGCCTTCAATCTTCTGATCGAGTGATGAAGACGCATCACTGATGATGGGAAAAATTGTGCCCAGAAGAAATTGGATCTTCTCCTGCATCACCATTTCGAAAAGATTTTTTTTGCT
Organism: Cyclobacteriaceae bacterium; assembly: GCA_035438035.1. Classification (GTDB taxonomy): domain Bacteria; phylum Bacteroidota; class Bacteroidia; order Cytophagales; family Cyclobacteriaceae; genus ELB16-189. Next base: position 2,001 of record DAOMZK010000396.1, read on the forward strand.
GCGGAAATAATAGTTGACCAGCGCGAGGTTGATGCCGGCCTCTTCAGCAACATCACGGGTCGTTGCCGCCGCATATCCCTTCGATAAAAAGACCTTATGCGCTGCCGCCTTTATTTTCTCCTGTGTGGATACAGCGTCTCTTTTTACGTGCTTCTGTATTGTTTTGGCCATTATGGGAGCAAATGTAGGTACTTTAATTTTAATTAAACAAATGTTTAAATCAATTGATTAATACGGAGTTTTTGGAATTGGGCTGGGTCTAAATGAAAAAAGCCGGATGATTCCGGCTTTTTTCACTTGCTAATTCATATCCATTTAAAACGGATACTCCCCTTTCTCAATCACATGATTCGCAATTCTCCTCCGCGCTTCTTTCAAATTGAACGGATCAATCTTCGTAAACCGCTTTAATCCCAAAATCATCAATCGCAATTCGTCTCCATCAGCGAAAGCATAAATGGCCTGCTTGCCGGCTGAAGCCGCTTTCTCAATGGCATAATGCAAATACACCAATGCCATATCCTTTTCAATAGCACAGGCCTTTTCTCCACGTATGCCAATGAGTTTCTCCACACGAAGTAATACCGATTCAGCTACATATCCTTCGATCAGCATATCGGCCAGGTTCATCAGCACTTCCTGTTCATCAGAAAGTTTGGCCATGAACTTCTGCACCGCTGCACCGGATACCATGAGGCCAGCTTTCTTCAGATTGTTGAGGGCCTTTCTCTCTTTTGCAAAAATCGCTGCGTCATCGCTGGCGCCAAAGTCAGGAATGGAGGTCAATTCCTTTTGAACAGCCATCGCCGGTGTCATCAAATCCAGTGTGCCCTTCATGGCGCGCTTCATCAGCATGTCAATCGTGAGGAGCCGGTTGATTTCATTCGTGCCTTCAAATATCCGGTTGATTCGTGCATCACGGTATGCGCGGTCCATCGGACCTTCAGCGGAGAATCCCATCCCGCCAAAAATCTGAACGCCTTCATCCACAGAAAAATCCAGGACTTCAGAACCGTGTACTTTCAGAATGGCACATTCTATTGCAAATTCTTCCAGCGATTTCAATCTCGCTTGTGCGGAATTCATTCCTCCCGCCACAAATGCAGCGTAGGCGTCATCAATGTTCTGAGATGCGCGATAGTGTGCTGATTCCGAAGCAAATATTTTAGCGGACATCTCCGCAATCTTGTGCTTGATGGCCCCGAAGTTC
>DAOMZK010000397.1:0-3210 GCA_035438035.1 Cyclobacteriaceae bacterium
ATTGCCATTTAACTCCATGACCTTGAGATCATCCACCAGTTCCATCTCTTTTTCAATGGTCATGGCCTGCGATGCAGCAGCACTGCACCGTGAAGCATAATCATCATTGAAGGTTTCGGGCTGCGGAAACTCAATGTTCTCATACAGATCAAGATATTTTGAGTCAGGCATCCAGTTTCGGTGTGGCGCTTTGTGGTGGACAAACAGGCAGAAGGGTTTGTCAGAATTTTTCATCTTCAAAAACTGAATAGCATGATCCGTAATCAGCGTGGTGGCATATCCTTCTTCCTGGATGTATTTTCCGTTTGAAGACTCTGTCTTAAAAACCGGATTGTAATACTGCCCCTGGCGGTTGAGAATGCGATAGGTGTCAAATCCCTTGGGTTCACAGCTCATGTGCCACTTGCCGATCAGGGCAGTCTGGTAGCCTGCCCTCTGTAAAAGCTCGGATACAAATACTTTAGTTGTATCGATGCCTTCAAACAATTGTCTTTGTCCGTTTTGATGACTGTATAGTCCGGTCATGAGGCAAGCACGGCTGGGCGTACAAATGGAGTTTTCGACAAAGGCTCTTTGAAACAACATTCCCTCCTTTGCCAGCCTGTCGATGTTGTGGGTTGGCGCCAATTTTGAAATCTCACTCCCGTAGGCGCTAATCGCCTGGTAGGAATGATCATCGGTCATGATGAAGACAATGTTCGGCCTGGTGGGCTTTCTTGCACAGCTGAAAATGAAAATGGATGCACAAAGAAACAGTAAGTGCTTTGGATTCATCGAATCAATATTTTAAATCGCAAAGAAGCAAAGGCACAGAGAAAATTTGAAAATTGAATCTTTGCGCCTCAGTGTCTCTGCGGTTCATTTTTTTACTTTAACTCTTCATTATAAGTCTTCGCATAGGCCCTGGTATAATCCAACTTACCCGACTGGCTTGCCACGAACTTAATCCCGTTGTAAAGCAATTGCATGTAAATCTTTTCGTCGTAGTTAGCCTTGTCATGACCAAGCGCAGTGACCCAAACATTACCGCCATCAAAGTGCTGATACCAGGTAGCAGGATAGTATTTGTCATAGGGACCTTTTAACCCTGCAATTTTTTCTTTGTCTTTAGGATCGAGTGAGGAAAGATCCTGGGCCATCAACGGACGGATGCCGGGATACATCTCTTTCAGGAAATAGCATTCGTCTTCACGTTCCCACACGGTCGGAATGCCTTCGACAGAAGGATGCTGGCTGTCCATCACCGCCACCTTGTATTTCTGAAAAGTAGGATGCCAGACAAAGCTTCCGCCGATCATCATCTTAAACCAATCCCAATTTCGCTCTGTTCCGATGACGCAGTGGATACCCACTACTCCACCGCCGGCTTCCATATACTGTCGCATGGCCAGGCGTTGGGCATCATTGTCAAACACATCATTATTGGTATTGCAGAAAATAATCAACGAATAATTTTTCAGATTCTCGTTGGTGAATTTGGATGGATCATCGCTTGACTCAGTGGTGAACCCATACTGTTTGGCCATCTTTTGCAGCCCGGCAACAGCAAAAGGAATATTCTCATGAACATAGCCTTTTCCGTTCTTCGTATAGATTAGAACGTTGACTTTCTTCCAATTGATAGATTGTGCCCGGGTAGTTGCTGTTACACATACCATCAAGATGGTTGAAACCAGAAGAATGTTTTTTATGTATTTCATATTTAATCAGAAGAAATTCTTATTCGCAAGATAAAGAAAATCAAAGATCGTCTTTGATGAATTACGTTATCGGTATCCCGCAGCCTGGAGTTCAAATAATCTCGCATAATGTCCATTGGCCTTGAGCAACTCCTCATGCGTACCCAATTCGGTCACATGCCCATCCGCCACAACAGCAATACGGTCGGCGATGCGCACGGTTGAAAAGCGATGAGAAATAACAATACCAATCCTCCCTTTCAGGTTGGCTTTCAACTCGGCAAAGATTCCTGCTTCGGCTTCCGGATCCAGTGAAGACGTGGGCTCATCCAGAATCCAGATATCCGCATCACGGTACATGATCCGGGCCAATGCCAGTCTTTGCCACTCTCCTCCCGATAAATCATGTCCGCCCTCAAATAGCCTTCCCACTTTTGAATCCAGTCCATTCGCCATCTTCTTTACCAGCCATTCACTGCGCGAGTCACGCAAAGCTTTCATCACCTGCTCATCATCTGCCTTGCCATTCGGTCGACCCATGATTACGTTTTCACGAACGGTCAGTTCATAGGTAGCATAATCCTGAAAGAGTACGCCGATGCGATTGCGCAAAGCTTCAGGATCTTGTTCCTTCAGATCAACACCTCCGATGGAAACCGACCCCTTATCAGCGTCATAAAACCGGAGCAAAAGCTTGATGATTGTGCTCTTTCCGGCACCATTCTCACCCACAAGTGCCATCAATTCTCCCTTGCGAATACTGAGATTCAAGCCGGTTACAGCAGGTTCCGCTCCGCCAGGATAAGTAAACGCGACATCCTGGAATTCAATGCCTTCTGTAAGTGGTTCAGCCATGGACTTTGGCTTCTCTGGCACCGGTACCAATGGCTCGATGGACAGAAACGTAAAGAAGTCATCGAGGAATGCTGTATGCTGATCTACCGCAACAAACGTACTCGATATCTGACCTAAAGTACCTGATACAGAGGCAAATGCACCTATTACCAAAACCACCCCTCCAGGGTCAATTTCTCCTGATGCTCCCTTCATGGCAACAAACACATAAGCCAATGCCAGGGTCGTTCCGCTCACGAGTCCGGTCCACATGGAAGTGCTGGTACCCAGTTTATACATCTCACGCCGTTTTTCGAAAAGATATTCTGAAATCTTCCGATGGCGTTCTTTCAGATAATCTGACAGCACATAAGCCCTGATCTCTTTGGTGGTCCGAGGTTGAACCAGCAGATCTCCAAGATATCCTCGTTCTCTTTCTTCCGGTGTTTCTTTATAGAAATAGGAATAAAGCTTTGATGTTACGCGACTTTCAAGTGCCAGCGAAAGAAATGCTGCAGCCAATGCCAGCACAACCAGAACATAGTGAAGACTGGCCAGCAGGGAAGACATCAGGATGATGGAAACGATATTTCCTGACAGACCTAATACTGACCAGGTAAGATCACCCGGTCTCCAGGAGACGTCCCGTTTAGCCCGGGCCAGCCGGTCGTGCCAGTTGGAATTATCAAAATGCCCG
>DAOMZK010000398.1:0-3185 GCA_035438035.1 Cyclobacteriaceae bacterium
GCACTTCATGATCATTGCCGGCAAAAATTCTGGAAGCTTTTACCGGTGTACCCTGGTAGCTCAGGTAACAAAGACAATCCTGCTTTAACTCTTCATCAGTCAAGGGAGAATCGTTGAAAGGGTTCAGGCTGATACACCAGGTACCAGTCGAAATAAGTACAAAGGGCTCAGAAAAGGAGGCGAGGTAAGGGATCAAAGCCGCCGAACTGTCGTGCAGACCGCTGCCTGCGACTATCTTTTTCTCATCATAATCAACCGTAATCCCCGCATTGCTTTTCATGAGACGCGGGAATTTCTTTTCGATCCCTTCTTTGCCTACCCATTCATGGTAATTTTTTTTCTCAAAGTCCCACAATAATGTATGACAGCCGAGGCTCGTGATTTCAGAAAACAATTTTCCCGTTAGCAGGTAACTGATGTATTGCGGCAGATGAAGGGAATATTTTATCCGGCTGTAGATCTCCGGAGATTCACGCTTGAGGCGATACAACTGAAGTCCTGAATTCAGACTTCCCAATGCTGGTGATGCTGTCTCACGTGTGATTTTTGTAACGCCACCGTAAGCCTGATAAAAATTTTCTTCAAGTGTTTTGGGATATGGCTTGAGATAATTATAAAGCGGTGAGGCAAGTTGGCATTGCTCATCCAGGTGAACAAAACTGGCACCGTATGCGGAGACGTTGACACCTTTGAGTTCTATTTTCTCCTGCTTTAACCACACTGCAAGTGTTGCCTTTACCCATGCGGACAGTGCATGGACATCTTCGCAGGCATCCCCATCTTCATCTAATGCCTCCGGCAGTTCACAAGACTCCTCATGCAACAGATTATATTGTTCATCGAATACAATGATTTTCTTATTTGTTTTCCCGATATCGAAAATGGCGAGGGCAGGCGGGCGCATAATAGTTTGGCTTTCCGAAAGTCAGTTCACAACCCCGTGGCGATGGTTCCTGTACCCCTTTCGGAAATAAGTTTGGCGCGCACATCAACTTCCCTGAACAGTTTCAAAGGTTGGAGTGCGGCACCTGCACGCAGCCGGGCCTCCGCCAGAAAAGGCCTGACATCAGTGCGGAAGGCCGATTGAAGTAATTCTTGTGCGGTGGCTACGTCATTGGATTGACGTGCGGCCTCCAGTGCAGTACTATCGATCAACAGGGCTTGCGCATACGCAAGCTTGATGGCTTCGACGGACTGTAACAAATCCTCAAGCGGATCTTTTATATTGTGGGAGGCGTCGATCATCCAGCCCAGGTCGCGGGCATGGTTCATCTTTCGGGAATTCATTCCTTCAATCAGTTCATTAAAAATCAGGAAGAGCTGGTAAGGATTGATGCTTCCCGCTGTAAGATCATCGTCTCCATATTTCGAATCGTTAAAATGAAATCCGCCAAGTTTGCCCTCCATCAGCAAAAGTGAAACGATCTGCTCAATATTGGCGTGAGGCAGGTGGTGCCCCAGATCCACCAACGTAAAAGCTTTGGGGCCAAGTTTGGATGCATACAGGTAGGATTGGCCCCAGTCGCCGACGGTCATTGAATAGAAATTGGGCTCGAAAGCCTTGTATTCAATAAACATTTTCCACCCACCCGGGAGAGACTGATAAATCTGCTCCAAGCCATTCAATGTATTTTGAAAAGCTTTTCTAAAATTCAGTTGACCTGGGAAGGAGGATCCGTCGGAAAGCCAAACCGTGATGGAATCTGAGCCCAGCGCTTTGCCATATTCGATTACTTCTTTGTTGTGCTGGATCGCCTGATCGCGGACAGCTTTGCTTACATGTTGCAATGATCCAAACTTATAACTCACCGCCTGGTCTTTCTGATCCTGGAATGTATTCGAGTTCATAGCATCGAAGCGAATGCCATGACTGGCGGCAAGCGATTTGATGGATTGCGGATCTTTGGGAATATCCCACGGAATATGAAGCGAGATAGCGCCACTCGACTTATTCAGCGAATGAAGCAATCCAATATCTTCGATTTTTTGCTCCAGGCTTCCCGGCTCACCGGCGCCGGCGAATCTTCCGAACCGCGTTCCACCGGTCCCGAGCGCCCAGCTGGGAATGGCAATCTGGAACTCAACGAGCTTATGGATAATAGATTCGGCATCCTGAAGAAGGGAAGTCAGCGCTTTCAGTTGCTTTTGATGCAAATCAAGATGCTTGTCGTTGTGCCTTGCAATGGTTTCTTTTTCAATTTGCATCGCGAAAAATTTTTAGGGTAAGTAGAATACCGGTTTCAGAGGGGTGGAGACAGGCGAATGATCAGGATTGGTTTCCATGATGTCACTCATGTACTGCCACCATTTTTTCATCACCGCTTCATCCGGCAAGGTTTTGAGTCTTTCAGGATCCTCCACACTCAGCAAGGCAAAGAGTGAAAGGGTCGTCTCATCCAGGTAAATGCTGTAGTCACTGATGCCCGTATCTTTAAGCAGCTGCTCCAACTCCGGCCAAAGGGTATCGTGACGTTTTTTGTATTCCGCCTCAAAACCTTTCTTCAATTGCATCCTGAGCGCTACCCGTGGCATGATAAATTGGTTTAAGATGAATTCTTAAGCCGGTCTACCGCACAAAACCTGCAGGAACACCGCCATCAATATTGATCACATTGCCGGTTGATTTATTCAGCAGTCCACCTACCAACGCGAAACAACCATTGGCGATATCTTCAGGAAAAATAACTTCGTTGAGCAATGTGCGCTTGGCATAAAATGCCGGCAATTCTTCTACCGTTACCCCGTACGCTTTTGCGCGGCCTTCGGCCCATGCACCTTTCCAGATTTTACTGTCGGCAATCACAGCGTCGGGGTTGACGGCGTTGACGCGGATGTGATCCTTGCCCAACTCTGCGGCATTGAGGTGTGTCAGGTGAAGCTGTGCTGCTTTCGCAGAACCGTAGCCGGCATTATTCGGTCCGCTCACCAGGGCATTCTTGCTGACTATATTGATAATGTCTCCGCCGAGGGCCTGCTTCCGCAATACATTAACAGCAGCTTGCGTGATTAAAAACTGGCCTTTCACCAGAACGTCATATAAAATGTCCCAGTCTTTTTCTGTGTGTTCTTCCAGCGGTTTTGAAATGGAGAGTCCGGCATTGTTCACCACAATGTCCACGCCGCCAAAGGCAAGTGCAGCGGTTTTCATCGCCTGTACAATTTGTGTGGCATCGGTAACATCCAGC
>DAOMZK010000399.1:0-3180 GCA_035438035.1 Cyclobacteriaceae bacterium
AACAATCAACAATCATTTTAGAGCCTGATTTCTGATTGTTAATTGTTGATCTGTGTTTGTTGATTTTAGTATTAACCATTGAGTTCTATTTCATTTCTTGCGGATGGTACAACCCACGACACGAGCTGTGGTGGTTTCAGAACGCCCGGCAAGAACATTATCTATGGCAGCTTTCAGATAATGAGTAGTGACCGCTTCGGCAGATTGTGCATTGTCGTCGATAGCGCCGTGAAAGACAATTTTATATTTCCCCGGCGATCCTGAAAGCAAAAATGCTTCCGGACTCTTTTTTGCTCCTAACTGCTCCATCACTACTTGATTCTTATCGGCAAGGTAGGGAGCATGGAAATTCCATTTGTCAATGGCCAGCTTCATTTTCTCAACAGACTCATCCGGCTCCTGGTATGAATTGATCAGGATGAACGGAACCTTTTCGAGATAGGTATTGATCAGGCTCCGGATTCGTTCCGTATAGTAGGTGTCGTAGGGACAGGCATTGCTGGTGAATAAAATGACTATTGCCGAATGCTTGTAACTGTCCAGCGAGACCTGGCCGCCGTCGGATGCATTCGTGAGTGAAAAATTTTGTACAGGAGTCTGTGCTTGTAAGCCAAGAGTACAGCACAGCACGACAAGGAGCAACACAGATTTCATACCCATCAGATTAAAATGGAGTCTATAATCAATTTAAAATTGGGTATAGACGAGAACAAATTCGCTCTTGACAATATACGCAAGATTGATTGGAATAGATTTCTCAGGGAAGGTAATAGCGCACGTTAACTCGCCAGACTCACCCAATACGAAGGGCTGAATGGTGAGATGATCCGAGAACAGCACATTTCGCTTGCCATGAATTTTATATAAAGCCTCTTTGGCACACCAGTAAATACAAAGCTTGACGAGATTTTCACCGGCATCCTCTGCCTCGGCCGGACTGAATACCCGCTTTGAAATTTTGAGAAGTTTTTCCTTTGGCTCTTCAAGATCAATACCTACCGATTGCAGCCTGTCAATCTGTGCCGCAACGTAAGGGAAAGAATGTGAGAGCGAAATCTGGTGAGGATGTGTCTTAAGAAAGGGCTTCCCAAATTCATCCTTGCGCAATCCCTGGTATTCCAGTCCGCAGTGTTCTGCGAGCTGCCTGATCAACGCCCGGCCGGCAAGCCACTCCAGTCTTTTATTTGGAAAGACAATTTCATCCGGACAGGTTTGCTGGGCAATATAAGCGAGTTCTTCTTCAGGTTCATTTATATCCCAGCAAGCCCAGGCCTGATCTTTTCCTCCCGATTGTAATTTGAGAATGGGCATTAGGTTAATCAGCTATTGTGATTCAATTTTGTAAAAGTAACTGAAAATAACTGTCGCATGGCAGGAATTCAAATACAGAAACTTCATTCACTGACAGGCCATCGCAACAGTGTGTACACTTTGGAGCCTGGACCGCAGCCCGCGATTTTCTTTTCCGGCTCCGGCGATGGAATGGTGGTCCGGTGGGATCTTGACAATGCTGAAATGGGTGAACGCATCGCACAGCTTCCCAATTCCATCTATGCACTTCGGTATTTGCCGGACCAGGATATCCTGGTTGTGGGTCACAACTATGAAGGTATCCACCTCCTGGACTGGAAAAATAAAAAAGAGGTGGCCTCGTTGAAATTATCCTCGGCGGCAATTTTCGACATGCAGATTTTTGAAAAATATATCTTGGTTGCTTCAGGCGATGGCACCGTTACAGTCGTTGATATGGAAAATCTGACCGTGATCAAACGTCTGACTGAGTCTAAAAAAAATGCGAGGACCATTGCCGTCAACCCGGTGTCTGGTGAAATGGCAGTGGGCTACAGCGATCATCATATCCGCGTTTTTGGGTTGACAGACTTTGCTCTTAAACATGAGTTTTTGGCTCATAGCAACTCAGTTTTCACACTGGCATACACGCCAGATTACCAATTTTTATTGAGCGGATCGCGAGATGCCAGGCTCAAATCGTGGGATACAAAGGGGAATTATAGCCTCCACCAGGAGGTTGTTGCCCACCTTTTTGCCATCAACCACGTTGCTTTTAGCCCGGACGGCAAACATTTTGTAACTTGCAGCATGGACAAGTCGGTCAAAGTCTGGCGCACCCTGGATTTGACCCTGCTGAAAGTAATCGATAAGGCCCGTCATGCGGGTCACGGCACCTCGGTAAACAAATTGCTCTGGTCGCCCTATCACAATCAGCTCCTCAGCGCCGGCGACGACAGGACGATATCCGTTTGGGACGTAATTTTTTAAACTTAACTATTAACCCGCTACGTCATGAGAATAACACCGCTTGAAATCCGTCAAAAAACATTTGAGCGTACCCTGCGCGGCTACGACAAGGATGAAGTGAACGGCTTCTTACTTTCCCTTTCACAGGAGTGGGAACGTAATATTGACGAAACCAAAGATCTGCGATCGAAACTCGAAACCTGTGAGCGCGAGATAGCCAAACTTCGTGAAGTGGAAACCTCGCTTTTCAAAACATTGAAAACCGCCGAAGACACCGGTGCAAATGTGGTGGGACAGGCCAACAAAGAGGCGCAACTGTTGTTGAAGGAAGCCCAGCTTCAGGCAGAGGCCGTTCTCAATGAAGCCCGCGACAAGGCCAAAAACACCGTGGAAGAAGCAGATGCTACTTCCAAGCAGTGGCTGGGCGAAATGGAAGACAATCTGAAAGCACTTGTTGTGCAATACAAGGCCATAGAGGCCCAGCGCAATAACCTGATAGATGATTTGAAACGTCTCGCGAACGAGGTCATGGATCGCGCAGAGCGTGTAAAACAGACAGAATTCAATGCTGATGATCATTTGAATTTCGCCAAGCGCGAAGCCAAGCGATCCATCTATCCCAATGGGGAAGCCAAGCGCCTCCAGGTCAGCCAACAATCTTCAAAGCAAAATCAGGAACCAGAACCCATGCGTTCGTTCTTTGATGAAGTAGCATGAGGGGAAAAGTGAGCCTGGAAGGGCTGGAGTTTCATTCTTATCATGGCGTCTATGCCCATGAGCGGTCTTCAGGAAATAAATTCGAAGTCGACGTGATGGTGGAGACAGAATTCAATGATTCTGCTTTTCATGATGATCTTACAGGAACGATCAACTACGAAGATGTCTATGCCGTTATAAAAGCCGAGATGGAAAAACCTTCCA
>DAOMZK010000400.1:0-3172 GCA_035438035.1 Cyclobacteriaceae bacterium
GCAAGACTTGCGTTAAGATTAAAGGCGAATGTCGAGTCAAGCGAAAGGTTCAGTTTCAGAAACGAGGGATGGATTTCGTTTTTGTTGTAATAGTAGTTATATCCATCTTCCAATTGTCCATTAATCCAGCGCAGCAAGTTATCCGTCAGCATGGTCTCCTCAATCTGAGCCGGGCTCATCCCTGCAGCATAACATCCCGCAACAATTCCCCCCATGGAAGTCCCTACCACATAATCAATCGGAATTTCATTTTCTTCGAGCGCCTTGAGTACGCCAATGTGAGCTATGCCTTTTGCTGCACCTCCGCTCATCACTACAGCCACTTTCTGTGCTTTGCCTGTAAGACAGATTAAAAAGATCAAATTGAATATTACAATCCTGATCACCACGCCATCACCATTTGAAACTCCCGTAAATATTAAAGTAAAAAAGAAAAAATAAACTATTAATTAGCCGCTACGATCACAGGTGGTTCAGGGAGTTGAATTTTTTCAAGTCTCTTGATGACCTTTATTCTTTCTTCATTAAATAACGGCCAGTCTTCCTGCTGTATGGGGAGTGAGGGGGGTAATTCCACGCGAAGTGCATCCACCTGAACCCCATTTTGCCAAAAACTGTAGTGGAGATGGGGGCCTGTTGACAATCCTGTACTACCCACATATCCAATGGTTTCCCCCTGTTTGACTTTAACGCCTGGCTTGATACCTGCACCAATTTTAGACATGTGGAGATATTGAGTCGTATAGACAGAATTGTGACGCACCTTCACATAATTGCCGTTCCTGCTTTTGTACTGTGCTTCTACAACAATCCCGTCGCCGACAGAGCGAATGGGTGTTCCGGTTGGAGCTGAAAAGTCCGTTCCCAGGTGAGGACGGTAAACTTTATCTATAGGATGGAACCTCCTGAGGTTGTAACGCGAACCGATGCGCGTAAATTCTATGGGATATTTCAGCAATGCTTTCCGCAGGCTTTTTCCTTCCTCATCGTAATACTCAATACCATCCTCTTTTTTGAAGGGGATGGCATAGAAAGGATGATCAAAATGCTGGAAGTAAATGCCAGAAATTTTACCTATGCCGATTGGATAGCCTTCCACCTGCTTTTCCTCATAAAAGAGTTTAAACCGGTCACCTTTCTGTAACCGTTGAAAATCGATCTGCCAGGCAAAAATATCCACGAAGCGATTGGTGAGTTCATGTGAAATCCCGAGAATGTCTATGGTTTCCGAAAGGCTCGACCCAATTACCCCGGCCACTTCTTTTTCAACCGTCATCACTTCATGGTGTCCTGCTTCCATCCTCATGGAATCCTGGAGGTAGAAAACATAATAGTCGATTGGGTTGGATTCATATACAAGCGCACGGACCGACCTGACCGAATCTGTTTCTGTGATCAAAGTGTATTTCTTGTCCGCTGATATTTTTCTGAAATCAAAAGTTTCCCGCGGCAGAAGACTGAGCTGCTGTTGCACCCGGGGTGAAACATAGTACCCCGAAAGCAAATCTGTAAACCGCTGATTGCGTTTCACCACATTTGTAATAATGTGGAGTCCGTCGATGGCAATACCATACAGTAAGGTGGGCGCCTGGCTTACCTGTTGTTCAACATGGGTGACGTCAGCAGTGGATGCGTCCTCCGCTTCAACGGACTGAACGTAACTAAACAAAAAATATCCAGTACCGATTACTGCGACGCATGCGGCGGACCAAAACCATTTTGAATAATTATTCAGACCTTGTTTCAAAAAATCAAGTGATTTAGCTCAGAACGATCTCAAAGCTATAAAATTTCAATGGTATAGCTCTTTATATTTGGTTTTGCCCTGTTCTAAAAAGTGAACGAACTTCTCCACGCTGCGGTCATATCCATAGGGCCAGGCCAGCACGCGTTCGTCCTTTCCAACCAGCACATAAAAAGGTTGGGCATTATTTTGGAGGTTGTTGATTTGCAAATCTGCATTCTGTTTTCCAATGGTTTTTTTCACTTTGCCATCATACTTGGAAGTGAACCATTGTGACTCCGGTAATTCAGTCTTATCATCCACATACAATGCCACCACCACAAAATCTTTTTGAAGACGTTCCAGCACCTGCGGATCACTCCAGACTACCGCTTCCATTTCCCTGCAATTGGTACATCCGTGCCCGGTGAAATCAATAAACAGCGGTTTATTCTGCTGTCGTGCGCAAGCCAGTGCCTGTTGATAATCAAAATATCCCTTGAGGCCGTGCGGAAGATGAAGGAACTCCTCGTATTTCGGAACATCACAAATTTCACCACTCTTCATTCCCCGGGTCATGGCCACAAGGTCAAAGTCATGTGATGCCGCAGGCGGCAGATATCCTGCAAGCATTTTCAACGGGGCTCCCCACATTCCAGGGATGAGATACACAACAAAAGAGAACGTCGCCACAGCAAGCATCAGCCGCGACACGGTTACTTTCTCTACCGGGCTGTCTCCTGACATTCGCAACTTTCCAAGGAAGTAAAGTCCCAGTAATCCGAAGATCACGATCCAGATTGCAATGTTGACATCACGATCCAGCAATCCCCAATGGTAGGCCTGGTCGGCAATGCTTAAAAATTTCAGGCAGAGGGCGAGCTCAAGAAATCCAAGCGTAATTTTTACGGAATTCAGCCAGCCTCCGGATTTTGGAAGGCTCTTGATCCATTCCGGAAATACCGCAAAGAGTGTAAATGGAATAGAGAAAGCCAGCGCGTACGAAAACATCGCCAGCACGGGTTTTTTTATTTGTCCTCCGGCTGAAAGCACCACAACATTGCCCACGATTGGAATTGTACATGAAAAGGAAACCAATACCAGCGTAGCGGCCATAAAAAATATTCCTACAAGTCCACCTTTCTCAGCTTGCTGATCAACTTTGTTCACCAGTTTATAGGGCGCGGTGATTTCGAACAATCCGAAAAACGAAAGTGCAAATACGATGAAGATGGCAAAAATGAAAAGGTTCGGAGCCCAGTGTGTGGCCAGTGCGTTGAGCCCTTCTGCACCAAGCAACACGGCGAAGAGTGTGCCGGCCAGTGTATAGATAACAATAATTGAAATTCCGAAAATCAAGGCTTTCCGAACGCCCTCTCTTTTTGTCTGATTGTCTTTCAGGAAAAAAGTGACCGTCATTGGAATCATCGGAAAAACACACGGTGTAAT
>DAOMZK010000401.1:0-3137 GCA_035438035.1 Cyclobacteriaceae bacterium
TGAAACTGATCCTGGAGTAATTGTTGATAATGTTTTTTATCACACCGCCCACTTTGTCGAGAATGCGCGATGCTGTGTTAGGCGCATAGCATTCCGCGCTGATCCGTTCATTCCAATCGTGGTAGGGATGGGCACTATCCTGAATTTCAATTACCTCAAGCCACGCATTCTCCCTGGGTGGTTGGTAAAAGTGACCATGTATGCAGATGTATTTGTTAGGGCTCAAAGTTCAAGGTTCAAGGTCTAAAGTCTAAAGTTCAAGGCCTGCCGCCAGGCTGGTTAGCTGCCGATTTCAAATTCCTTTACAGCTTCATGAAGTTTTATTACACATACGGCGAGTGGTGGCAGCGTCAGTGTAACAGAATAATCCTTGCTGTGGAATTTCACAGGGGCGGTATTTAAAAGTGTTTGATTCACCAATCCGCTTCCGCCATAGCTGACGTCGTCTGAATTGAAAATCTCCTTCCAATATCCCCGTGCCGGAACGCCGATCCTGTAATTATTTCTTGGGCCAGGTGTGAAATTGCAAATGACCACGAGCGATTCTTCAGGTTTTTCACTCTTACGGAGAAATACGATCACGCTGTTTTCCTGATCACCATAGTCAACCCATTCAAATCCTTTGTGATCAAACTGAAAGTGATAGAGCCCTTCCTCGGTAGTATACAGTCTGTTTAATTCTTTTAGCAATGTCATGATTCCCTTGTGAAGCGGGTAATCCGTCAGGTGCCAGTCCAGGCTGCGGTCATGGTTCCACTCTGATGTCTGGCCAAATTCACCACCCATAAACAATAGTTTTGTGCCAGGATGGGTAAACATGTATCCATACAGCAACCTCAGGTTGGCAAATTTCTGCCATTCATCACCGGGCATCCGCCCCATCAAAGAACCTTTACCGTGCACCACTTCGTCATGAGAAAGCGGCAACATAAAGTTTTCCGTAAATGCATACATGATACTGAACGTGATATCATTCTGATGAAATTTCCGATAGATAGGATCGTTCTTAAAGTATCGCAAAGTATCGTGCATCCACCCCATCATCCATTTTTGCCCAAAGCCGAGGCCACCGAGATAGGTTGGCTTTGAAACACCGCTCCACGCTGTCGACTCTTCTGCGATGGTGAAAGTATCCGGGTATTGGCCATACACCACCTCATTGAATTCCTTCAGGAATAGAATGGCTTCGATATTTTCATTTCCGCCATATTCATTAGGTATCCACTCTCCCGCTTTGCGCGAATAGTCGAGATAAAGCATGGACGCCACCGCATCCACACGCAATCCGTCAATGTGAAATCGATCCAGCCAGTAGAGTGCGTTGCTGATCAAAAACTCACGAACCTCCGGTCTGCCATAATTATATATGTAGCTCGACCAATCCGGATGGAATCCCTTACGGGGATCTTCATGTTCATACAAATGGGTTCCGTCAAACTTGTACAAGCCATGAACATCTCCGGGAAAATGAGAAGGCACCCAGTCCAGTATCACCCCTATGCCGGCCTGGTGCAGCGCGTCTACAAGGAGCATGAAATCTTCAGGAGGTCCGAAGCGACTTGTTGGAGCATAATAGCCCGTCAGCTGATATCCCCACGATCCAAAAAAAGGATGCTCCATGACCGGTAGAAATTCAATGTGGGTAAACCCCAGATATTGTACGTATTCGACAAGGTCTTTTGCCAGCTCGCGATAAGAAAAAGAGCGGTTTGCATCGTCATATTTTCTCCGCCAACTGCCCATGTGGACTTCGTAGACAGAATACGGCTTTGTTTTGCCTGAATGATTTTTTCTTTCCTTCATCCACTCCGCATCCATCCATTTATATTCAGTCTCCCAAACAATGGACGCCGTCTTGGGAGCCACCTCGGCATAAAATGCAAAAGGATCGGCCTTTTCAAGGTATTCGCCTGAATTTGCATGGATGGCAAACTTGTATGCTTCTCCCTTGCCTACTTCGGTAAAAAATCCCTCCCAGATACCGGACTCATCCCAGCGGGGGTTCAATTTGTGCACCCCATCTTTCCAGTGATTGAAATTTCCTATCACCGATACCGCCCTGGCGTTGGGTGCCCAAACGGCGAAATAGGTTCCGGCCTGTCCCTTGTGCTTCGCACCATGTGCACCAAACTTTTCGTACAACTTAAAATGCTTCCCTGACTTGATCAGGTGGATATCAAATTCCGTAAGGAGTGAAAATGCCCGGTCAACGGATTGTTCTTTTGGCTGAGTTTTCTTTCCCATGAGCAATAATGTTTATGTATTCACAGCTGTTACCTGCTTACTTTTTTCTTCCTTCTTTTTCCGACAAGTACCGGTTCATCTGATATTCAATGCCCCGTAAAGGAATCATTGTCCAGTCCGGTCGGCCATTCAATTCATAGCCCAGTTCGTAAACTGCTTTTTCAATCAGGTAAGTCCTGATCAATATGTTATCCTCTTCCGGCAAGTCCTTGCCCAGTCCCATACGTTCCATGTAAGCGCCGAGATAAAAACGACTTACATAATGCTGCCACTGCTCTGCCCACAGCTCCAAAAACTGAAGATCCTGTTCACGATAGTTTTCATTCAACAGAATCTTGCCGAATGCGGCATAGTGGAATGAACGCATCATCCCTGCCACATCCTTGTAGGGGCTTTTTTTAAGCCTCCTCTCACTGAAACTAAATCCCGGCTCACCTTCAAAGTCAATGATGATAAAGTCCTTACCCGTAAACAACACCTGGCCAAGATGAAAATCGCCATGAATTCGGGTCTTGATGCCATTAATCTTTACCTGGTAGATCTCACTGAAACATTCGAGGATACTCTCCTCCAGCTTCAGCACCCTTTCTGCGAGCATGCGGGTTTCTACGTTTAGCTTGCCCATGGACTGACGCAGCATTTTAAAACGATCCTTCACCAGCTTACGTTGTGAGGAATACAGTGAACGCTGGTAATTACTTGAGAAATATTCGGGTGCAAAGGCAGGATCGGATGATTCAGACGCCAGTGCCAGATGCATTTCAGCCGTACGTTGACCCAAGCGCACCACGCGTTCATAAAATCCCTTGCCTATAAATTCCTGCAGCAGTTCCGGCGCTTCCTCAAATGCGATTGCCGGTCTGTGCAACAGCTTCGGCAGTTTCTCCTTCTTT
>DAOMZK010000402.1:0-3137 GCA_035438035.1 Cyclobacteriaceae bacterium
AACTGTATGGTCTGGAAGTGCACGTACTCGACAGGAGTACCGATGGACCTAGAGCAGACCTCGTGCGCGAACTAGGTGCAGTGTTTCACTCTGGCAATGTTAAAAATCTGGATTTTGAACCAGATACCATCATCGAATGCACCGGTGCAGGTCAAGTGATTGCAGAATCTATTCAAAAGATTGGAGCCAACGGAATTGTTTGTCTGGCTGGTATTGGCCATGGTGGTGCTGCAGGCGGTGAAAGTATAGCCGATGTCGCCGCTTCGGCCGTGCTCAGAAATAATGTCATTGTTGGAAGTGTGAATGCCAATAAACGGCATTGGTACAGGGCAAGTGAGTATCTGGCCAGGGCCGATCGTAAGTGGCTGGCAAAACTTATCACACGTATTGAGAAGCCAGAAAATTTCATGAACGCACTCCACAGAAAGCCGAATGATATCAAAGTAGTCATTCAGTTTTCAGAAATATAAGACCTGACTATTGACTTAAATATCCGGATTGTGACAAAAGATCAGAATTATTATTGGAAGGTATTTTTCGCCGAACTATTCGGCACGGCCTTACTTCTGCTTATTGGTCTCTCGTTGGTTATTTTCATGTTCGGAGTCGACAGCCCCGCTGCCCAACTTCTGCCCAACCTGAAAGTAAGACAGGCGATTACCGGATTTCTGTTTGGCGGCACCGGTGCACTGATTGCACTTTCTGCTATTGGCAAAACCAGCGGAGCACATATTAATCCTGTGGTTACAATGGTCTTTTGGCTGTTTAAGAAAATTGACGCCAGGGAAGCCACGATCTATGTTCTTGGGCAATTGGTTGGAGCCATTATTGGCGCGTTGCCCTTGCTTGCCTGGGGTCAAATGGGTATCAGCGTTGACTTTGGTGCTACAGTACCAGGAGCGGGTTATTCAGCAACGACTGCCCTATTGGGCGAAATTGTAACTACGTTTATCATGGTCTCCTTGCTTACGGTGTTTTTAGGATTCCGGAGCATACGCTCGTATACACCCGCTATTTTCCCGATTCTTTACTCCATTATGGTTCCGCTGGAGGCAGTAATCTCAGGCACCAGTACTAACCCGGCGCGCAGCCTGGGACCTTCAATCGTTTCTGGCCAATGGCATGGATGGTGGATTTATTGGGTTGGCCCTTTCGTAGGTGCATTTTTGGCAAGTCTTGCCTGTAGTGTGCTCGCGCGACGCATCACTGAAGCGAAGTTGTATCATTTTGATGGCGAGTCGGAAGGTGACGTCTTGTTAAGACGATCCGGTCGACCCTTGGTTAAATAAATTTTATTTCAGAATGAACACCTGCGACCCGATTAAAATTTATCCGCAGACATCGAGACAAGGCTTTGCCCGACTTGCCTTTTTAATTTCCTTTTTTGTTGCTCTATCTCCTGCCTTTGCTCAAGAACTTGAGCCGCGAGCCTATTCAAACATTCCCATCGGGATTAACTTCATAGCTGTTGGCTATGCTTACACTGAAGGTGGAGTTGTATTTGACCCGTCCGTCCCACTCGACAATGCGCACATTAAAATTCACGGTGCCCTATTTGCGTTTGCGCGGTCGATCAAGATTGGAAATATGTCAGGCAAGATTGACATGGTTTTGCCATACGCTTCCCTATCGGGGTCGGCTGACTTTCAGGGTGATCGGGTTTTTCGAGAAGTGAGCGGTATCGGTGATTCACGGTTTCGAATGTCCGTAAATTTTATAGGCGCTCCACCTTTGGCTCTTTCCGAATTCAAAGAGTACAAGCAGAAATTCATTGTTGGAGGAAGTTTGCAGGTGCAGGTCCCCATGAGTCAGTATGATCCGACAAGGCTGGTTAACATCGGTACTAATCGGGTTGCCATCCGGCCCGAGTTGGGTATTTCAAAAACTGTTAAACGACTCTTTCTTGAGTTAGCAGTAGGTGTGGCCTTTTATTCCACGAACAATGATTTCTACAATGGTAAAATTCGTTCACAGAAACCAATCAGTTCCATACAAGGTCACGTAATTTATACAACCAAAGTTGGTATTTGGCTAGCGGTTGATGGCAATTACTATTGGGGTGGGAGAACAACGGTTGACGGAGTAGAGGGTAACGATTTGCAAGAGAATTCGCGCCTTGGGATGACGCTGGCTCTGCCTGTAAACATTCATCATTCACTTAAGATAAATTATAGTACGGGTGTTTCTACCCGCACCGGAAGTGATTTTGATTTGCTGGCCATTGCGTGGCAATATAGATGGAGTAAAAGCATGACAAACAAAAAGCAAGGTTGAAATCATTAACCAAAAAAGAACCGGAGATATCAGCTGCTAGACGAAGAAGTTCCTGATTCAGGAAAATATAAAACAAGAAAAGTGTAACAATTAAAATTAAAAGAATTATGAAAGTAATTATTGTGGGAGGTGTAGCGGGTGGTGCCTCATGTGCAGCCCGCCTCCGTAGGTTAGATGAGAAAGCTGAAATCCTAATGGTCGAAAAAGGGCCGTATGTTTCGTATGCAAACTGTGGACTTCCCTACCATGTAGGCAGGGTCATCGAAAAGGAATCCAGCCTGCTGGTCGCTACAGCTCAGCTTTTTAAGGCACAATTTAATATTGAAGCGCGCACCAATTGCGAGGCCGTTGCCGTATCGGCAAAAGATAAAACAGTTGCCCTGCGCAACGTGTTAACGGGTGAAGAAAACATTGAACGTTATGACAAACTTGTGTTATCGCCAGGGGCTGTTTCTGTGCGTCCTCCGCTCCCGGGCATAGATCTGCCCGGCATATTTCATGTGCGCACTGTGCCCGATGCAAGGACAATAAATGAATGGATCGAAAAAGGAAATGAATTTCTTGCCGGCATGGATCGGTACTCAGGATTTCAAACTTTGAGACCGAAGACGAGAGCGGTTGTTGTCGGTGGCGGTTTCATTGGCCTGGAGATGGTGGAAAATCTTTCGCTTCGTGGTTTTGAAGTAACACTGGTGGAAATGTCCGATCAGATATTGCCTCCGATAGATAAAGAAAATGCTCGCGTGGTGGAGTCGCACCTGAAAAAAAATGGGGTGCACCTTGTATTGAGTGATGGAGTAGCAGGGTTTAAGAAAGCGGCCAATGGTGGACTTGAAGTATCAACGAAATCAGGAAAAACATTT
>DAOMZK010000403.1:0-3135 GCA_035438035.1 Cyclobacteriaceae bacterium
CATTTTCCCATACTTTAACAGGGGCCGGGGCATCCAATTTCAATTTGCCCTTCTTCACAAGCACGCCGGCTATTCCATTGGTGATACTTTTCGTCATCGACCAGCCCATGAACAGGCTGTTGTGATTGAATCCTTCTCCATATTTTTCTCCAACGATTTTACCATCATAAAGAATGAGCACGGCATGGGTATTTTTTGGTTTTTCAGAATCCGTTTCTTCGAATGCTTCGTTAATGGCCTGATTAATTTTTTCGTAATCAACTCCAGGAACAGAAACCGAAGCGTTAACATTCCCCATCGGCCAGGATAGGCTGTCCTGGTTGATCAGCGGTGGTTCGGCGATCCGTGGATTTTGTTTCCTCACTTCTTCCTCCACTCTTTCAGCGAGAAGGGTACAACCCAATCCCTTGCGGTAAATGGACTTCTTTGTGGCCCACATTATTTTAGCCGTTACTCCATTTGAATCAGGAAATTCAATTTTTACTTTCTCCAGTAAGGGCTGCAAGTAAGAGGGATAAACTTTAAATTCCTTTTGCACCACACTTTCAGGAGAACGCTTCATGACATACACACAAGAGCACATTAGTTTGGATGCGTTGGCGGCCATGAGGGGAGGATAGACTACGATGAAGTAGATGCTCGCAGCCAGCACTACCATCCCAATTAAAGCCAGGCAGTATCGGATAACTTTTTTCATATTCTAAATTCTATGACAATGGTTTGAACTGCTCGAATGCTTCCTTGCAGTCATTGCAATAGTGCAAAGAACGGCAAAGTGTGGGACCAAACGGCGATTTCATTTCGGTATTCGTTCCGTTGCATCGTGGACATGTTGCGTGTTCCAATATGTCAAGGTCAACTTGTATTTTGCCAACCGGAGGAGGAGGGGCAAGGCCAAATTTTTTCAGGGCCAATTTACCCTTTTCAGAAATCCGGTCTGAGCTCCAGGGCTGTTTGAAGTTGACAGAAACTTCCGGATAGGCAATCCCATTTTTCTTCAGGACTGTCTCCACTTCATTCTTCATGATTTCCATTGCCGGGCAACCGACAAAAGTAGGCGTCATTTCTACGCTGACCTGGGAACCGTCAATAGCCACAGCCGTGATGACGCCGAGATCAACGAGTGAGAGCGCTGGAATTTCAGGATCCTTAACATCTTCCAGCCATCGCATGATATCATCCCGGGTGATGGCCATAATCATGTATAAATGATATCATATGAACCGGGAATGATCTGGTTAATATGGTGTTTCATGTGTTTTACATAATCCTCTGCCAGGAATTCCAATGTGAGCAAATTGACACTTTGCTTACCGGTATCTGCCTTACGGGAATAGTTTGCCGGATCCATCGCGGAAAGTACCCTGCAGATCTTTTCATTGATCAGCTTCCAGAACAGGATTACGTCCTTTGCCGGTGCCTGTTGATATCCTTCAGCCTGCACCCAAAAATCCTGTTCGTAAAAAATCTTTGGATTGTTCTCGTACTGCCCGGCAATGAATCTCCTGAGATTATTCTGTGCCGAGTCAATCAAATGCCCCAGCACTTCCTTCTTGCTCCATTTATTGGGCAACGGCTTCTTCGAAAACTCCTCTTCAGAGATTCTATCAAACGCCTTTGCATACAGGGATACAATTCCCTCAAGTTCCCGTACTGTGTCTTTCATTCGTCATTCGTAAATCGTAATTCGGCAATTTTTCTCACCATTCCGCTCCTGGATCAATCCTGAAGACCTCACTCATCTCGTCCAGCATCGGCTGTAAAAACTCACTGTGTTTTCCGGTTCTTCCGCCATAAACTGGGGTAATGCTATTCCATTCCGGCAGTACCAGTTGTGTGGACTGCACGATCTCAGTGATTTTCAATTTCCACTTCTCTTTCAATGCTCCTTCACCTGGAAAAATTCCTGAACCGATTATTTCTTTTTCAAATGGTGATTCTTCAAACATACCCAGTCCGTATGGCAGGAGCGTATCCAGTGATTGCTGCAAGCGGCCAACACTTTCTTCTGTGGCTGAACCCAATTGGCGGATCCATGTATTTGCATGAAGTGTATGATAACGCAGCTCTCCTTTTATTTTTTTTGCCAAAAGCGCGAGTGGCTCATAGGCTGACTGGCTTAGCATTTCCCACCGCATGGCATCGGCAGTGTCAAAAAGGAAATGACGGATAAGGCTGAAATCATATTCCCGGTTGGGCAATTCCACCAGGATGCAATTGTGAAACTGGTTGGCATTGCGGGTAAAGGCTACGGTGTCCGGCTCTTGTTCCCCCAGCTCATGCAGCAGATTGTACAAGGCCAGACTTTGTCCCACCTTGTCCTGGGCCATGGAAGAAAATGCAATATCTTCTTCCAGCAACGGTCCCATACCTGTCCATTCTGAATTGCGATGACCCAACACCAGCAGGTTGTCGGCCATAGCGTACAATAATTCTTTTAGCGCCAGGTCATTCATGTCTTTCGTTGTTGAAACATCAACCGGTAATGCAGCAGATAATAGAGACCGAGAGGGATAGCGAAATATAAAATTGATTTTACAGCATAGAAGATATTCAAAAACGCAAGCACATACATGGAAATACAGAGGGATATCTTTACAATCTTGAAGCTTGGATCGTGAACATTGAAGGCTTCGATGAGTTTTCCCGTGGCCAGCAAAACAAACCCAAAATAGATGACAAAGTGCTGAGGATCGCTGTGTTGGTTCATCAGCAGGATACCGGCAATCATCACTACGACAGCGGCCAGTTCAAATATCTGTTGATACTTTTTCCAGTTCATGATACTTTTTGTTTCTCCAGGAAGGTTTTTAGTTTATCCCCGCCTTTGTAATCGGCAGCATCTCTGAATCTTTTCTCCGGAAGGGTATTCCATAAATCCTGTTCTTCACCTGAGGTGAACCGGATATCCGATTGTTTGATTGCCCAGATGTTGAATACTTGTTTTGTGTTGAGCGTCTGCTTGGCTGCACTCATTGCTTCCTCTACGCTTCCAGCGGTCACTGTTCCGGCATGAACATGCTGTTTGCCCCGTTTTACGAGATGATAAATTTCATACAAATCACTTTTTCCAGACGATGTTACGGTTGGAATGAGGTCATAGGCATTTTGGGTTCCTTCTGTCAGGATGGAGAC
>DAOMZK010000404.1:0-3109 GCA_035438035.1 Cyclobacteriaceae bacterium
ATCGTCCCTCAGTTCGGGCTCAATCCAGTTCTCCGGGTATAGGAACACTTTGCGGTTGGCTTCCCACACGCGGTAGTTCTTCATCCAGGGCCAGTAAGTCGTCCAGTCGTCTTCGGGGTCCGGGTAACCCGCCAGTTCCAGGTTCATCATACAGCGTTGGATAAAGAACTGCACAGAACTAATGGCTTGTTTGATCCGGGAAGTCATCATGCAAGCGCTCATTTCTGGGTCGATCAGGTAATAATTGAACAACTCATTGGCATCTTTAAAAGTCGGCCGATTATCATCCGGATGATTGACCAGATAGGATACGAGGGCTGTGCGCCGCTGCTCGCGAAGCGTGTTTTGTATCGGTTTTGCAATGGACAACCACTGCTCTTTGACATACTTGCTTTTGACTGCGTTTTTTGCAGTAGTTCGGGCAGATTTGACATCTTTTTCATTCTGCCAGGTGAATTCTGCCAAAATTCGACATTGTTCCACCGATACTCCCAAGCGTTTTATTAACCGCAGGCAGGTGAATAACCGGGGGAATGCCTTGCCATTTCGAAAGTCCTGTGGAAAATGAAGATTTATTCCTTCCGGGCCTGCTAATATACCCACCATTTCACGGTCCCATTCCATGTGTTCGCTAAAGGCATCCAAAGCAGGTTCAACTTCCGCAGCGTCAAGAACAGCACGCAATGCTTCCGCACCAAGGGGGAACAATTTCCGTATTCCCAGGAAATCACACATGCTTTCCCAACTCTGATAGGAAGGAGATGGGGCCGATTGAGGTGTAAGAGGAAAATCGTTGAACCGGAATCCGTTGAACCATTCCCCATGGTGGGCTATGTAGCGCAATTCCCAATCGGAAATTTTGAAGCGGTTGATAATCAGTGCGATTTTATACATCAGCTGGTACAGCGCCAATGCGTCATCCCAATCTTGTGGGTAGAGGTATTGTTCAGGCAGCGTTTCCCTCATTAAAGAAGGTCTGGTCCAGGATAGTTCGAGGATGCCCGTTTCATTTTCATTGAAATATTCCAGCGTAATACCGTAAAACCGGCCTTTGGTTAGCGTGATTTGAGATGAGTGCTCCGTGATTTCCTGATTTTGCCATTGATCTACGAGGGGCTGATTATCGATCCACAACCGGCAACCGCTGTTGGCGCGAATATGGAAAGTATATTCACCTGAGCCGGGAGATAATATTTTGCCGACCCAACGGGCACTGAATCCAGTGAAATCTATTCCTTCCGGCAGCGTTGCCGTTCCCCAATTGAAGTTTATTTGAGTATCAATACGCCGAATCTCAGCACCGGCCAAATTGATTGTATTATAGTAAACTGCCGATAACCCGGTGAAATACCTAAAGTTTTCTAAGGCAGTTGAGGCATTTCCCCTTGGGGTCAGTACTTGACCCAGTAAAATGTCGGCAATATCATTTTTTAAATTCAGGGCGGCAGCCAGGCGTTCGATAATCAGGCTTGATTGCCTGGCGATAATGGTTGCCGGATCACTGTCTTGTCCAGATAAATTATCCGTTTGAATTTTCCGGAGTCCAGTTCGAATTTCATTCAGAGTATTTAGCATCGAACCTTCATCAAGAGCGCCAGGGAAAGTGGGGCTGAATTCGTGTCGCAATAAATAATTAAGTTCCGTTATGTTTAAAAGCCCGGAACGAAGTTTACCCACCTGATCTATAAACGCCACGGCGCTTTCAGGATTGATGAATGGATCCGTAGTAATTAGTTTACGCAACACAATATACTCGCCAAAAGATAGTCGAAGGGTTTTTGCAAGGGTTATATGCCGGTACAATGCGCTAAGGTTTTCCAAATTCAGTACGGGGTCATTTTGATTGCCAGGAAGAACAATTTGGCTCCCAATAAGCATATCGTATTCCACGGCACTAATGCCGAAAGCGGCTGAAATAGCGATGACGTGTCCTGATAAAGAGCCATTCAGGTCTCCTGGATCTTCCGTAAATGCCTCATCTGGTGGATCAAGCACTGTTTTATTCCGGAACAAGCGGTCGTATAAAGATTTCACCTCCGGTCGTCCGGTCTCCGTAAATGCGGTATATCTATGGCTATTAATATCGCCCCACCAGGTCAACAATGTTTCGAGCGGTAGATTTAATTCCTTAAGCAAATATTGAATATTGGATAAATCCAACAGTGTTTGATTATTCAGCTCAAAATCTACATCCTTTTCTCCGCTTAATACATAAATGGCCTCATCCAATTCGCGCATCGTCCATCCCAATTTATGCCATAAGCGAAGAAAACGGTGCGCCTTTTCCAGATATACTCTTCGCAGGGGTTCTATACGGGCTTCAAAGTGATTACAGGAGGATGGATGGGTGACGTCAATGCGACTATTTGGATCTATAAATCTCAGATCAAACAATTCTTCTGTCTGTTCAAAACTCAAACCGGATCGTTGCATAAATACGCCAACACAACTCAGTGCCTCAAACCATCCTACAAACTGCGTATTGTTCAAATCATCCGGATCAGGAACCGGGTTGTCTGCTTCCTGTAGCCCCCAATATTCCCAGATATGAGGTTCATCGTTGTCGCCCTTTCTGAATTCGCCGGTGAGGATATCACGTTCTGCTTTTGTCAATCCCATCTGTTCTGCCGCAATGTCAAAATAGGTCGGATAGGCCTCTTCACCGTCGGCAGCTATCCGCTGGAAAGCACGCATTAATTCAACACGTTCTACTCCAAGATGCCGGAGCCACAGCCGCACTTCTTCCACCGGTAAATTCCAGGGAAGGTTCCAAGGGTAAAATGCCTCATTTGCGAGTTTACGGTATGCCTCATTGTTGATATGTTCTGGATTGACACTAATTTCCTCCGATGTTCCATCTGTTTGCCCCCACCGATCGTCACCAGTGCCAGTGTTTGGTGCGATTGCATTTTCCAAGACTTCATTGACCAGGTCGATGTAAGGAACCGGTGTATTGGTGTTTTTGCAACTCAGTTCAATATCCAATATGTCCGGCCTTCTTAAGTTCAGTTCCACTTTGGCGGGGCTGTGAATGGTGGTAATCCCATCTTCATTTTCTACTTCAGTGAGCAAATCCATCCCACCCACAATGAAATGGAGCAGATCAGTT
>DAOMZK010000405.1:0-3089 GCA_035438035.1 Cyclobacteriaceae bacterium
CGTACAACAAGATAGATCAGGTAGAGTGAAAGTATGCCGAGGAAGATATTGACCGCGAGACTTCCACGGATCATTTTGTAAATCTGGTAGAGCAGAATGGCGACGAGGCTGATGTCAACGAAATCAACCCAACTAACTTCAAGAAACGCTATTTTCAACGCCATCAACACCTGTCAAAGTTAAGCAATTTTATTGCAGCCGTTGCCGGCAAAATGCAGTGGGTCAATTCCCTGCCTTCGCCGAAGCGGCTCCGTGCAGGCAGGCGGTGCAAAAGGTGAATTAAAAAAATTATATATACACCACTACTCGGCAAAAGGCCTATGCTTCTGACCCGCTCCGGGGGATGCAATCAATGCAATACACTCAATCGCTTCCTTCACATCGTGAACTCTCAGTATAGATGCACCTTTTAATAAGGCAACAGTATTCAATGCAGTGGTTCCGTTGCGCGCACCCTCAGGCGTGGTGCCCAGTTTTTTCCAGATCATGGATTTACGAGAAAGTCCTGCCAGGATGGGTTTCCCCAAAATCTGAAAGTAATCCAGATGATTCAATATCTCATAGCTCTGTTCAGGGGTTTTCGCGAAACCGAATCCAGGGTCAACTACAATGTCTTGTATGCCCAGCGCATGCAATTGGCTGATTTTTTTGTGGAAGTAACCCATGATATCATGAAGGAGGTTATCATACTGAGTAAGCGTGGTCATGGTTTGCGGCGTCCCTTTCATGTGCATCAAAATATAAGGGACTTTCAACGCCGCGACAGTCGCAAACATCTGCGGATCCATTTCACCCCCGGAGATGTCATTGACAATGACAGCACCGTTTTCTACAGCCTTCCGCGCTACAGATGAGCGGAAGGTATCGATGCACAGCATGGCTTCAGGAAATGTGCGGGAGATTAAACTGATCACCGGCAACACCCTTTGCAATTCCTCTTCTTCCGGGATATGTGCAGCGCCCGGCCGGGAGGAGTAGCCCCCGATGTCGATGAAAGTAGCTCCCTCCGCGAGTATTTTCTCCACCCTTTCCAGGATGGATTGCTCATCTGTAAATTTTCCACCGTCATAAAAGCTGTCGGGCGTGACGTTGAGAATGGCCATGACACGCGGCGTACTTAGGTCAACCAGCCTGCCCCGGACATTCAATGTTTTGTTGGTATAAAATGCGTTATTTTGCACCCGTTGTATGAATGTTCGAACTTCAACACAATATAAAGAGGTAATAGCCGCCTGCCAAGACCTGTTCGCCAAGAAGACCCGCGACTATGGCACCGCGTGGCGGATATTGCGTCTTCCCTCGATCACCGATCAAATTTTCATCAAGGCTCAGCGGATCCGCAGTATCCAGGAAAAAGGTCACCAGAAAGTGCAGGATGATATCCGGGATGAATTCACCGGAATCATTAATTATTGTGTGATCGCCCTCTTGCAGATTAAACTGCAGCAATCTTCCAAGGTTGAACTCACGGAGAAAGAGGTCATTCCTCTTTATGATGAGGTAATGAAAGAAACCCATGCCCTTCTGGAAAACAAAAATCATGACTATGATGAAGCCTGGCGGGACATGCGGGTAAGTTCGATGACGGACATAATTCTTATGAAATTGTTAAGAGTGAAACAAATCGAAGACAATCAGGGTAAAACAGTGGTGAGCGAAGGCGTGGAAGCGAATTATCAGGATATGATTAATTATGCGGTGTTTTGTTTAATTAAACTGGGTGAGTGATGAGCGGGCTCGTTACTTGCTGCTGTTTACTGGTTGCTGGTTAGCCGGTCACTGGTGGGACGCAACATGACTGCCATCATTTATTTACTATTCTGGATTGATATTATTGAAATGCCGTACGGGTTATCGCGAATCTTGATTCAACCTCATCTACCAGCCCACCACCAATCCAGCTAACCAGTAAACCAGCTAACCAGCATATGCAAAAAATCATTGATCAATTCTCCCGCTTCTTCGTCGGTGGACTTTTTATTTTCTCCGGACTGATCAAATTAAATGATCCTGTTGGCACGGCTATTAAGCTCGAGGAATATTTTGAAGTCTTTACCCAGGATTTTGGTGCATTCTTTCATTATTTTATACCCTGGTCGCTGGAGATGGGCCTCCTGCTCATTGTGCTGGAGCTTGCACTCGGAGTGGCCATCCTGATTTTCTACAGAATGCAGCAGACGACATGGGTGCTCCTGGGACTCATGATTTTTTTCACCTTCCTCACCTTTTACTCTGCCTATTTTGATAAAGTAACAGACTGCGGTTGCTTCGGTGATGCCATCAAGCTTACACCCTGGGAATCTTTCTGGAAAGACATTGTGCTCATGGTTTTTGTGTCCCATTTATTCTGGTACAGGAAAACCTATCGCGCTGAATTGAGAACGATGGAAGGCCACAGTGTAATGCTGATCACCAGCATCATTTTCTTCTTTACGGGAATCTATGCTTTACGGCATTTGCCCTTTATTGATTTCAGGCCGTATAAGATCGGCAACAACATTCAGCAACAGATGCTGCCGGGTGAAACGCCGGTGATCGAGTATGTTTTTGAGAAAGACGGCAAAGCGGTCCGGTCCGCGAAATTTTTGCCCGCGGAAGAGGGGTATGCGTATAAATCCTCTGAAGTGCTGAATGCCGACAAGATTAAACCGAAGATCACCGACTATTCGGTTACGGGTACAGATGGTGAAGACCTTACGGCAATGTCGCTGTCCGGGATTAAATTGTTTATTATCATGGAGGATGTGCGCGAGTCTTCAACAAAAAACATGGATCGCCTCCGTACGTTGGTTCAGGCACTGGACGGGAAGGTGGAGATCATGGCCCTGACTTCGTCTTCTTCCGTGCAAATGGAATCCTTCCGTCATGAAAATCAATTGGCTGTACCGTATGCATTTACCGATGCCACGGTCTTGAAAACCATGATTCGTTCAAATCCTGGAATTATCCTGCTCCGCGACGGCACGGTGTTGGGACACTGGCATTATAATGATGTTCCGGATTCGGAAGAAGTAATTAGTTTGTTGAAATAAATGGGTGTTGGCAGTCGGCATTTGTCTTTTGTTTTTGAAAAAGCCAGTGCCAACCAT
>DAOMZK010000406.1:0-3088 GCA_035438035.1 Cyclobacteriaceae bacterium
ATTTCCGGATACCACATTGCTGAAGCAGGCGCCAATCCTATTTCCCAACTGGCCTTTACGCTCGCAAACGGTTTTACCTACGTGGAGTACTACCTGAGCCGCGGAATGGATATCAATGAATTTGCTCCTAACCTCTCTTTCTTTTTCAGCAACGGTATTGATCCGGAATATGCTGTAATCGGTCGTGTAGCGCGCAGGTTGTGGGCGAAGGCGATGCGTAATAAATATGGCGCCAATGCACGGAGCCAGATGTTGAAATATCATATCCAGACTTCCGGCCGCTCATTGCATGCCCAGGAAATTGACTTCAATGATATACGCACCACTTTGCTGGCACTGTATGCCATCTACGACAACTGCAATTCCCTGCATACCAATGCCTATGATGAGGCCATCACCACACCGACAGAAGAATCCGTCCGGCGTGCCATGGCGATTCAATTGATAATCAATAAAGAACTGGGATTGGCAAAAAATGAAAACCCAATTCAGGGATCATTCATTATTGAAGAGTTAACTGATCTTGTAGAAGAAGCTGTGTTGATTGAGTTTGACCGTATTACCGAACGGGGCGGTGTTCTCGGCGCGATGGAAACCATGTATCAACGCGGAAAAATCCAGGAAGAGAGTCTGTACTATGAAACACTGAAACATACCGGGGAGTATCCTATTATCGGCGTTAATACTTTCTTAAGCTCCAAGGGATCGCCAACTATTATCCCGCAGGAAGTCATTCGGGCCACAACGGAAGAGAAAGAATACCAGATCAAAATGCTGAAGGCGCTGAAAAAATACGGGGAGGAAAAAACACCTCACCAACTTGAAGTGCTTCAGAAATCGTCAGTAGCGAACAAGAACCTGTTTGAGGCCCTGATGGAAGCGTGTAAGGTTTGTTCGTTGGGTCAGATTACAAAAGCACTTTTCGAAGTGGGTGGACAGTATAGGAGGAATATGTGAGTTGGGAAGCTGGGAAGTTGAGATAAAAAAAGGGTCCCACTTTTCAGCGGGACCCTTTCACTCTCTCAACCTCAATCAATATCCGGCAATAGTCCGGGTAATTCCGTTACGGTCGGTGATCTCGAAAGTAGGAACACCTTCCACATTTTTCAGGAAGTAAACAAGTTTGAGCGACCGGTCAATGGTCATTTCGCGGCTGTGCACGAGGTTGCTTTCTCCGTCAAAGATTTTCACTTTGATCGTTTCAGGAGCATCGTTGGTTACCGCAAGGAGATATTTATCCGTTTCCTCCAGTTTTGAAACAGTAACCTCCTTAACAGAAGAAGTTTCAGCAGAGTAAACTACCGTCTTGGATTCCTTGCCGGTCTTGTCTGCAATTTGGATTGTATACTCGCCCGGTGCCATTTTAGCGAAATTAACGTTGCGGATAAAACCAGAAACTTCCCTGGACTCTTCAAATACCACTTCCTTGTATTTGTTAAAGATGGTGAGTTTTACATTGCCTACACTTTCGCCTTTGTAGACTACTTTAAAAACTCCGGCGTTGGTTTGACCATACACGGCGATGCGCGTGTTACCTGGATCGTTTGCAAAGGCCGTTGTACCTACCAGTACAATGAGGGCCGCCAAAAATGATGTTGTTTTCATAGTGTTAGTTTTTTTCATTTCTTGTTTTAACTATGAATCAAATTTAGGATGCGGGCCATCGCCAATCTGTTTCCTGTAAGGAAACTTGATTATTGAACTGATAAATCGATTGCGGAAATAATTTCGAGAGAAGAACAAAATAATGCCCTGTTAACAGACATTTTTCTTCTTCGATGAGCCTGGATCAATCGTAAACGTTTGCGCTCCGAAATAAAAAACCCTGAAGAATCCGGGTCCTTCAGGGTTTTTTAAGTTGTCTGAATTATTTTGTGAGCGTCTTAGTCAATCCATTTTTATCACTCACTTCAAAAGTAAAACCTCCTTTCACCCCACTCATGTCAAATATTTGAGCGAAGTCGCCGTAAACAGGAGTAGTTTCGGCATGAATGGTCTCTCCCTGTTCATTGGAGACCCGTACGTAAATTTCATCTTCACCCTTGCCTGATACCGTCAATAAATATTTTCCATCCTTGAGATTGATAAGGTGCGCCAATTTCTCCGGCTTGGCCATGGAGATGGTTTTGGTCATCCAATTTGATCCATTGTCGAGACGTATAGTGTACTCACCGTCCAGAAAACCGGTCAGGCTGTAAGGTCGCGTGAATCCATTTGAATTTTTTATTGTGTCGTGATAAACCAGCGATTTCTGCGAGTTGTAAACCTCAATCTTCACATCCGATTCTTCTTCGGACCTGTAGATTACCTTAAACGAGTTGTCATCCCGTTTCACCACTTCCATGCCTGAAGCTGACTTCGGATCCTCCGGGTCGCCGGCAAATGTGAATGCACTCGCGAGCACACCCACAAAAAGCAAAGTAATTTTTTTCATAACCTAAACCTTTATTGTTTTGGGTATGAGACGGACGCAACCGATTGAAAGTTGCAACGGAATTGTTAATTATTATTAAAAAGAAAATGAAGTACGAATACGATCAATAGAATTTCGAAAGCGAACACCCCAGCAAAATGGTGCTCAAATTAATTGTTAAAAAGAGAAACTAATTCAGGTGGAATACGTCTTTAGCTTTTTCCGCCTGGGAAAGAAGATGTTTCTGAAACTTGAGGCGAGACACAAGAAATGTCTCTTTTTTATCCAGATCCGAAGAAACAAACTTCAGCCTTTCTTCGAAATCAAGATTGAGTTCATTCGCGACATGGTACACTGAGCAGGGAGCCGGGATTTTATTTATTTTCAGTTGGTGCATGAACTCCTCAAATTCTTTCTTCAGCCGAAGTCCGGTTGCCTCATGCAAGTCAACCTGCCAGAATTCGACCTCGCCCCCCGGGTATAATTTCTCCTTATACGTTCGATAAAGCGTCTCCATACGGAAAAGATCCTGGCATTTTACAATAATATCCGCTTCACCGCCATCATACCGTTTGATTACACTTTCAAGCTTGACCAGCGAACCCAGTTTATATACATTCTGGACATGATTGAAGTATATCCCAAAGGAAATGTCCCGTTCCTCAGCATCCTGCA
>DAOMZK010000407.1:0-3082 GCA_035438035.1 Cyclobacteriaceae bacterium
CAGATGCTCTTTTAAACATGATGGCTTCAATTGCCAGTCAAAATGCCCCTGACTCACTCCTTTATAACATAGACAGCCTGAAACGATCACGTCTTCCAAAGGATAGCCTTTCCAGGGATTCTGTTCAAAAGGGCATTCCAGCCCATGTCAAATTTGTGCGCCATAGAATTGTGAAGGGCGAGACCTTAAAATCGATAGCTAAAATCTATCATGTGAAGGTCAGCGAATTGAAACGCACGAATGGCCTTCAAAATTCAATAATTATAGAGGGGAATTACCTGAATATAGAGGTTCGGGAACCTGCCGTTAGAAATCCGACAGTCAAACGAGTTAAACCGAGAGATAAGGGCCCTGGAAAAAACAAGTTTCTGACTCATAAGATTAAGGAAGGTGAGACCTTGAGTGAATTGGCGGTACGTTATAAGGTAAGTGTAATTCAAATTCAAAAGCTAAATGGCCTTAAATCGACCCGTATCCGCACCGGGCAAACGTTAAAAATCAAGCCTCTGGGAGTGCCCTCGGCTGGAAGATGAAAAATATCCCTGGTCAGATAAAAAATTTGTTCAATCCTTTTTTTTTGAAACGCTGAGTGTACTAAATTCATGCCACCCAAATAACCACTAACCACCTGTATATGAATTTCTCCGACCTGCTCAATAGTTTTCGGCAAGGCAGCGCCACCGCAAAAAGTCACATGAAAAACCTTATCGAAATTGCTGCAGTTGACGGGAATTTTGACAATGTGGAGTATGATCTTCTGAAATCGATTGCAAAACGAAACAGTATTTCTGAATCACAACTCAAGGAAATTCGCAGCAACCCGGGCGGCGTTACTTTTGAACTTCCCAAAGACAGCCGTGAAAAGTTTCATCAATTATACGACCTGGTTCTCATGATGAGCGTGGATACGATGATTCATCCTGAAGAGAAAAAGTTGACCAACCTGTTTGCCGTCAAATTTGGATACCCCAAAGAGAAAGCCAATACACTGGTTGACATGATCCTGGCCAACATCCAGAACAAACAGAACCCCGACGAGACGATGAAACGGGTGGAGATGTTGATTAAATAAGCCCACTACACAGTCCGATCGATTATTTTTGCGTCCATGAAAGTGGACTTGCCCGTTCTTGAGGTCGTTCCTGCCTTACGGGAGAAATTGGAGAATCATCCCATCGTCATTTTACAGGCACCCCCTGGTGCAGGGAAATCTACTGCATTGCCCCTCGAGCTTCTGCATGAACGCTGGCTAGCCGGAAAAAAAATGATCATGCTTGAGCCCCGCCGACTGGCAGCAAGATCAGTAGCTGAGCGTCTGGCAAGTCAGCTTTCGATTGAGGGAGGAAAGGAAACGGTCGGGCTGACAGTTGGATATAGGGTGCGGTTTGATACGAAGGTGAGCGCTAAGACCCGCATTGAAGTCGTTACAGAAGGTATCCTTACCCGCATGATCCAATCTGATAATAGCCTGGATGACGTAGGCCTTTTGATATTTGACGAATTTCACGAGCGCAGTCTTCATGCAGATCTCGCCCTTGCCCTGAGTCTCCAGATTCAAAATCTCATCCGGCCGGATTTGAAAATTCTCATCATGTCAGCGACAATCGATAGTGGCAGGCTATCGGTCATGCTTGGCCATGCACCGGTAATTACTTCCGAGGGAAGACAATACCCCGTTGAAACCCGCTATGATGCTATGGATTCAGATACAGCTATCGTGGTTAGAATGGCCCAAATGCTTCGCAAAGTTATGCGCGAAGAACAAGGGGATATCCTGGCCTTTCTGCCGGGAGCAGGAGAAATAAGACGCGTTCAGGAAATTCTGGAAGAGGAGGGAGTAGCCGCAAAAATTCATCCGCTCTACGGTGATCTTCCCTTTCAGCAACAGCAGGAGGCCATACTACCCCGAAAAGATGGATTGCGAAAAATTGTGCTGGCAACTTCCATTGCTGAAACGTCGCTGACCATTGAGGGTATTAGGATTGTGGTGGACTCTGGATTAAGTCGTGTGCCGCGTTTCGATCCCCGTAGCGGCCTGACCCGCCTCGAAACTGTGCCTGTGACGAAAGATGCTGCTGATCAACGGACCGGTCGCGCAGGAAGATTGGGGCCAGGAATCTGTTACCGATTGTGGTCGGAAGGGACGCATAGGAATTTACAACCGCAACGCAAACCGGAGATTCTGGAGGCCGACCTTGCTCCGCTCATGCTGGAACTTTCGCAGTGGGGCGTAAAAGATATTATGACCCTGACGTGGTTGACTTCGCCACCTGCTGGTGCGGTAAGCCAGGCGCAGGAAATACTCCGTCAATTGGGTGCTGTAGATATGCATGGCATTACACCAAGAGGAAAGGCCATACTCCGGCTTCCAACTCACCCGCGAATTGCGCATATGCTTGAAGGTACTTTCAGTCAATCGGAAAGAAGCAAAGCGCTGGCGACAGACATTGCAGCTTTACTGGAGGAGCGCGACCCACTGCCGAAAGATTCCGGGGCGGACATCACACTCCGGCTGGAAGCATTTAGAAAGTGGAGGAAGGGAGAAAGGGTGCAAGCTGATAGAAATGTTCTTGATCGGGTAGAAAGGCTGGCGCAGAACTGGCGTAAACAATTGAACCTGTCACAGGATAATGAGGTGATTGGGGATCATGAGGCGGGTAAGCTTTTGATGACCGCCTACCCTGAACGTATTGCCTGTCAGCAAAGCAGGCAGGGTGAAGTGTACACACTCTCCAATGGCCGCGTGGCGCGATTGCCGGCTCATGATCCGCTCAAGCATGAACCCTGGATTTGCATTGCCCAACTGGATGCCGGTCAAAAGGAAGGCAGGGTGTTTCTCGCAGCCCCTGTAGACGAATCTGATTTGGTCCCGCTGAGCAGTGAATCGGAAAATGGTGCGGGCGATTCTGGCGGGGAAGAAGGGTTCTTGAGTTTGCCCGAATGCCCGAAGGGACGGAGGAAGGCCGGGAGACGCGAGCGGGCGCGCGGGCGAGCAGGCGAACAGGGAAATGCGGTCAGCCTGTGAGTGGGATTTGTGCCTGAACTTCGTGCTTGGCACCCGCACGGGTGATGAAACTGGACA
>DAOMZK010000408.1:0-3076 GCA_035438035.1 Cyclobacteriaceae bacterium
GGTTACTTTTTTGGGGGTGACCAGATTTTTCTCTGGATAGCCCGCGAGCAGCGATTGAGCAATAAGTTTTAAAGATGAATTGGGACCCAGTGTTAACGTTGCTGGTAGCGGGGGTCTTGTCGCAGTAGCGCTGATGCAGGCCATCGTTGTACCGTCTCCGGTGATGACAGGAGTCCATTCCAAACCTGGTCCTGGTGTCATTACTTCAGGTGCGGCTCTGTCAACCGGTACCCTTACCACATGGCGGCGATCGAGATCGGATTTATCAGGACCCGTATTGGCGCTGAAGGTAAGCCATTTGCCATCTGCGCTGAGTTTGATGTGTTCTGCCATGAAAGAACCGGGAGTCAACAACAATGGGACTCCGCCTGAGGATGGAACGGAATACAAATGCGGCCAGCCGTCTTGATAAGAGAGAAATACTATTCTGTCGCCGGCAGCCCAGTGAAGATTGGTTTCTCCGTGTGTTGTAGGATAGGAGCCGGCCAAAGTTTCAGGAGCCTTCCAGAGTTGATTGCCAATTCCTGATTTCAGATCGGCCGTCCAGATTGACCAGGCACGATGTCTTCGCATCAGGATGGAGTCTGGTGCGCCGCCTGAACCCGGAGTTCTGATGAAGGCAATACGGGTGCCATCCGGTGACCAGCGTGGTGATCCATCGTGTGAATAGGAGGGAGAAATCCATTGAATCGGGGATTCTGCATTGGTGAAGATTCCGATAAATGAATGGTCAGTACGGTTTACTGAGAAAGCAATCTTCGATCCGTCAGGCGACCATTTTAATGATCCCACGGTTCCGCGTGTGGTAAAAAGATTTTTAGCGGCAGCACTTCCGTCGATCGGGACGGACCAGGCCTGGTTACTCTTGATAAACGTAACCCAATCATTTTTTGGAGATATTACCGGACTATCGCCTTCTGAAAGTGACTTGGGCTCTCCTCCTGCAAATGGTATGCTATAAATCTGAACCTTTATTGGAGTTGATGAATAGGTTGGATTAACAGGGAGTTCATCATCCCAGTTGGAGCCGTGGTCCCCACCTCTTACATAGACAACCCATTGTCCATTGTTTGAAATTGATAAACTGGTTATTTCCTGTCCGTCGTCAAGCGTATAATTGGTTAATTTTCTTGGCTTGAAATCAGGGCCTTCAGCCACATACACATTTCTTTTACCTTGTTCATTCAGCGCCCAGGCGATTTTAGATCCTTGTACCGACGCCGTGAGTTCATTGGGGAATGGATAGCTTTTGTAATTACTGAGGCTCAGCGCTGACTGCTGAGCCAGGCTGACGAATTGGATTACAATAAAAAACAAAGTCAGGGTTCCGGTCTTTTTCATATTCGTTGGATTAGCAATCTTGTTGTAATTTATACCAAAATGAGGCATTCAGGCAATCTTGATTGACTGGCGGTATATTTATCAAAGAAAGGAAACTGCATTCAAGCTGCAGAGGCTGTTGAAAAGATCGAATTTGCGCAAAGGCATATAGTTAAATGACTCCAACGATTTCCGGTATTAGAATTTATCCTATCAAATCTTTGGACCCTGTTGAACTCAATGAGATCGAAGTGGGCACGCGCTCCCTTCTATTTGATCGGGAGTTTGCCATGCTGGCCGAAGACGGGCGGTTTGTCAACGGTAAACGTACTGGAAAGGTCAATACGCTTCAGGCACGATATGATATTAAGAACTATTTAGTTTCGCTAAATGACCGCAAAGGGGGAGCGGTAAGAACTTTTCATCTGGTAGATGATAAACAGAAACTTGAAAATTTTCTTTCAAATTTTTTTGATCTTCCGGTCACCATTATCCATAATGAGGAGGGGGCATTAATGGACATCCCTGTCGAAAGTAGTGTCACCCTGATGAGCGACGCTACATTACTTTCGCTTCAGTCAGATATGCCATCTCACAGTCTGGAAGATTTGAAATTGAGATTTCGACCGAATCTGATGGTGGCCGGGGTTGACCGCTTTTGGGAGGAGGAATTATTTGGAGAACCGGGTACGGGTATCGAATTTTTAGTGGGCAATGTCAGGATGATTGGCATTAGCCCAAGAGCCAGGTGTAATGTGCCGCCAAGAAATCCATTGGATGGTGAACAGGATAAGTCCTTTATAAGGACCATGATGAAAAGCAGGGCGGATACCCTCCCAAAGGGAAGTAAATTACTGAAGTATGGCGGTCTCTATCAATTAACCGTCAACGTTTACATTCCGGAGACAGAGAAAGGAAAAATATTCAGGATAGGTGATGAAATTAAAGTTATTGGCCCCGTAGTGGTGGAGGTAAATGAATAGGTCAATCCCGGTAATGATTACTTCTTTTTCTTCGAGCCCTTCTGGCTTTTGATGGTCATCTTCGGAATAGGAGCGGACTGCCTTGCCTTGAATTTTTCTTTGGTGGTAATGATCCGCGAAACCCCGAATGTCACGGAGAGAAATATATCCCTCCGCTGACCATTGAGGTCGGGAGCTCCGGGCTTACCGGCAATATCAGGCGGGCCTGTTGGACTGGCCAGCTCATTGAGGTAGGCCTGGTTTCTTGAATCGAGCAATCCGAAGTTAGCTCTGCCGTCTATCATCACGCTCCAGTCTTCGCTCAGATCAAGATCAGCACGCGTTCCTATGCCTGCAAAAAGCTGAAATGAATTGAATTTGTCTTTGGAAACATGTACCTGGTTTGAAACACTGGGGACGAAAACGCCATCGTATACAACAGTATACCCTGGATCGGTCGGAACAGAAACACCTGCAGGAAATCTTAATTTAGATGCCTCATGCGTGAAGGTTTCCTGCCCATCCATGAGAAAGCAAAAGTCGACAGCGGCCACGACACTAAGCCGGAAGAAGGAGAGATCGTTGACATGGAATTTCAATGCAAGGGGTAGACTGAGATATTTCATGGTGATATCGCGTGTACCAACAAATCCTCCGGTACTGTTCAGGATATCATACTTCTGTCCAATCGTCAGCAGGCTGGGAGAAATAACATACCCGAAACCTGGCCGGTCATAGCCATAATGGAACCCAATGGGTGTTCCTCGGATGCTGAACCTGGATTGGAACCGCGG
>DAOMZK010000409.1:0-3066 GCA_035438035.1 Cyclobacteriaceae bacterium
CATTGGTCAGTCAGATAAGGAAGATGAGTTTGAGGTGACGATAGCATTGGAGTTGGCTCGTTTTGAAGGCAGGTCGCGCCGGCCGTTTGTTGCCGTGTGGGTGGAAAACAAGAAAAAGGAAGTGGTACGCAATGTGGCATTATGGTATAACAAACCACGCTGGATTAACGAACTACGGCAATGGTATAATAAGAATGCGACCACCTTTGAAACGGGCGACCCAGCTCTCGGTTCCATTACCGGCGCCACACGATCACCCGGAAAGCATTTGCTCCGTTGGGATGGGAAGGACGATAAGGGATCCAACGTCGAACCTGGAAAATACACCCTTTTCATCGAGGTGGCACGTGAACATGGTACGTATCAGATTCTCAAACAGGAGATCACCCTCAATAAAAAGCCGCAGCACTTCGACTTGCCGGGAGGTAATGAAATCACGTCGGCTTCCGTGGACTATCACGCCGTGTCGCAGGACTGAGGTTCAAATTTTTAAATTGCCGGAATGAAAAGAGACTTTCCTTTTTGGATTCGCTGGGCACACATTTATCTCAGCATGTTCAGTTTTGTTTTGATTTTGTTTTTCGCCGTGACGGGCATCACCTTGAATCATCCCGATGCCCTGAGCGGGAAGACAAGGACCGTTAAATACTCCGGCCAGGTGAACGGATCCTGGATCAAAACGGAGGAATCCATCCAGGTTTCGAAACTGGAGATGGTGGAATATTTCAGAAGTACCTATGGGATCACGGCCGGGTTCAGTGACTTTCTTTTGGATGACAGCCAGGCGATGATCTCGTTTAAAGGTCCGGGCTACACGGCCGACGCTTTCATTGACCGCATTACGGGTGAATTTGAATTAACCACCACATCATCCGGCTTCATCGCCGTTATGAATGATCTGCACAAGGGGCGTGATACCGGTTCTGCCTGGAAATGGCTGATCGATGCCGCCGCCGTTCTTATGATAATCGTTTCCTTGTCCGGCCTTACTATGATTTTCTTCATCCGCTACAGGCGAGCAGCTGGATTGTGGGTGTTGTTGATTGGAGGAGCGGTGGGGATGGGGATGTGGTGGATTGCGGGATAGACGGGGCAAGGATTTACGAATGACGAGATTCAGTGATAGTCACAGGACTTTCTCAATCACAATCTCCTTCCCCATCAGCTTCACCACATCTCCTTCTTTCTTTCCCACGAGGTTTGCTCCAAGCGGTGACCCGGCAGAAATGGCGAACCACGTTTCGTTGTCGACGGTGAGTCTGCCGGCTGCGATGGAAATAAAATATCTTCCCTGATTGGTGATTACCAGGGAAGAAGAGGCTACCACGGGACCCCCTTTATCAACGGATATCTTTTCCAGTGCTTGCTTTAATTTGTTCGCCTCGGCCAGTTGACGACTGGCTTTTTCGATCTCTAACTGCGCCATTGCTCGTCCGGTCTCATACTTGTCGCCGGCGCTGCTCTTGCCCTCCTCGTTTGCTGACTCCTTGGCCATCCTGATCGCCTCTTCTGAAGATGCGATGCGTTGGGCAACGACCATTTGGCATTGCGAAAAGAGTTGTTGGCGAAGAAGCTTATTGGACATGGAGCAAGATAGCCAGAAGCTAGTTGAATCAGTGACCGGTGGTCGGTGGTCAGTAATCGGTGACCGGTAGATTGGGTTGGAACCAAAATTCGCTGTAACAGAAAGGTAGATGAATTACAAAGACGCTGAGACAAGCGCCACGTGATTGACCCGCCACCCGATTACCTTCAATTGATTTCTGATTGTTTATTGTTAATTTTTTATTTCTGATTTTTTCGATCAAAAGAATCAGCGGATTTATCCTCCCTTATACTTCTCAATCGTCTTTTTCACAAACTCCACCGCAATGCCGGCCAGTTCGCGAACGACCACTTCCGCTGAAATGATCTTGCCTTGTTCGCTCTGTTCTTTCAGGAATTGCTGTGTGGTGTAATAGGCGTAGGCTGACACCGATGCCAATACGGTCAGGCCCAATACAAGAATGAGTTTCCTTGAGCGTTCCGGCTTGGCCTTTTCGGGTGTCATTGAGCGAAATTAAGGTATTGGAAGAAATTGTTTTAATGAGGAGGGAGATGGATTCCTGGGTAGCTGGATAACTGGGTGGCTGGATTGCTGGGTTGCCTGTCTTCGGCAGGGCAGGTATTGAATGTTGAATTTCGAAGTGTCGCAACGCGGCAATATTAACTCTTCACCTCCCCACGGCAGGCAGGCTCTTCAATCTTTCACGCCTCACCTGCCTTCGACAGCCAGGCTCTCTACTACATACATCTCCATCCCATCCAGTATCGCTCCGGCATGATGAAATGTAAACTTTCCGGGATCGAGAACCAATGAGGTGGCGAATGTACCGCTGCACATCAAGAGGGGAGATAAGGCGAACTGCATTGCATTTTTGATTTGGTCATAGTCAATGCCCTCCAGGTGTGTGGCACTGATCAGATTGACCACACCGACGTGCAATAATGCTTTATAGTCAGTTTTACCCGTTTTGGTTTTGTATTGACTCATGATAATTTGAGTGAGCCTTATTGCTGCATGCGAAGAAGTCATGCCGATGATCAGCGTACCTGAATTGATTTCATGGTATAACAGTTCATCGGCAAACGTCGAATGGTGTTTGTCGAGCATATTGGCAACTTCGTGATCTGCTCCCGCAAGTTGTGGAAGATGGATATTGGCCAAAAACAATGTGCGCCACGAGGTAGGGGCATCGGCAGGTGCATTTTCGGTGGCTGCTCTAACCTCTCCTTTAATATAGGGTCCCGGGTCGATGTTCATGTGGCGCTCGACGTGCGGCCATAACTTGAGCATGTCCCGTGTGCCGCCTTCTTTCCGTCGTAAATCAGTACCGGAAAGGACGGTTAACAGGTGACATTCCGAATGCGACATCTGCGCCCGCAATACGGCCGCACCCATCAATGAACGGCCCATCAGGGCGAATACATCATTGTTGCCGTGAAATCTTTCCTTGGTGATGTAGTGAACAGGCCATTTTTTTTCCAGTGCTTCAAAACGTTGAACCCAGCTTTCTCCCGCAAATC
>DAOMZK010000410.1:0-3060 GCA_035438035.1 Cyclobacteriaceae bacterium
GAAAAGTAAAAGTCCTTTCGAGTATCAGGGCTTAAGCGCTCAGGTAAAAATAGGTACCACCAATTCGGAAGGCGGCGGCTCCAATCCCATGACTCAGTATGCTATTCGTTATGCAAAAGCCTTCAATAACAAATTTGCGTTTAAAGTTGGCTTCTCTTATATGAAGGCAACTGATTGGCTGGGCAGCGATCTAAAAACTGACCGTATCAACCCTGAGTCAAAGACAGACATAAGCGGCAATCAGAATTTCGATGCGTTGAATAAATATGGTGATGAAACCCAAATTAATACCGGCGTTCCCAGTATCGGTTATGTGACCCGTACGGGTATCGCAGAAAAAGACATCCTTGACAACAGGGATGCGAAAACGATAAAAGCAGATGCCGCTTTGCACTACCGGATAAATAGTAAAGTAGAGGCAATACTGGCCTATCGCTTTGGCGGTGGAAGTTCAATCTATCAGGGAACTGAAAAATATGCGCTGAGAGATTTTACTCAACAATTTTATCGTGCTGAGGTGAGAGGAGACAATTTCTTTGTGCGGACTTATCTAACCCAAACCGATGCTGGAAAATCCTATAACCTCTCCGCACTGGGTGGATTCGGTAACGAACTCCTAACCCCCTCCACTACCTGGGTTCCCGACTATGTGGTGGCGATGCAAGGGTACATCCCCGGTGTTGCCGCTGGAAATCCTGCAGCCGCACGAGCTTTTGCTGATCGCAACATACCCGCTGTGGGCAGCACGGCTTACAACGATATCATGAATGGTCTCCGATCAAATTATTTTCAAAAACCCACTGCTCAATATCCTAACGGTGGTGCTGGCTTCATTGATGATTCCCGAATGTTTCACTCCGAGTTCAACTATAACTTTATAAATCAGATCAAGTGGGCTGAGGTGCAAATTGGTGCCAACTACCGCCAGTTTGACTTGTTTTCAAATGGTACGATCTTCAATGAAGACCCTTTGGGCACTGGAACGTTTTCAAGAATCAAGATCAATCAGCACGGTGAATACCTCCAGGTTGCCAAAACAATAGCCGATGTATTTAAAGTAACTGCCTCCATCCGTTATGATAAGAGCGACAACTTTGATGGTCGGTTTACTCCCAAAATTTCTGGTGTATACACGATAAACAATAATCACAACGTTCGCGCATCTTATCAAACTGGTTTCCGCAACCCGGATACACAGGCTCAATTCATTTACTTCCCTTCTTCCGGAGGTACAATTATTGGCGGTACTCAGGCAAATGCAGAACGTTATGGATTATACAATGGTGGCGCTTACACCAAGACCTCATTGGATGCGTTCAAAGCATCAGGTGGTACTTTTGATGGTACTACCAGCGCACCTGTCGGAGGCAACTCTTCCCTGTTGGCAGTAGCCAATTTGAGCTATGTAAAACCGGAACGCCTGAGCTCAATTGAGGTGGGCTACAAAGGCTTGTACGCTGATGGTAAACTCTTAATCGACTTAAATGCGTACTGGACAACTTACAATGACTTCATTTCAACCCAGCTTGTAGGTTTGAAAACCAATACAACCCATCAGGGTAAGCCAGTCCCTGCAGGAACGTTGTATGCCGCCTACACCAATGCTACCCAAACCACAACTTCCAATGGTATTGGCGCCGGTCTGTCTTATAACTTACCACGGAACTTCGCATTAACGGCAAACTATAATTACGCCGCATTTTCTTCCGTTGAAACGGCTGACTTTCAGGCTGGATTCAATACGCCGACCAACAAGTACGGATTTGGCATAGGAAATCGCAAAGTGGCCAAGAATCTCGGATTCAATGTCAACTTCCGTTACCAGGATGGTTTCTACTGGCAGTCTTCTTACGGCAATTGGAACGTACCTTCTTACGGTGTGTTCGATGCACAGGTTAACTACAAAGTGACTTCGATGAAGACCATGATCAAGATCGGCGGAACCAACATTGGTGGCGGAGATTATCGCACCAACTTCGGAGCGCCGTATGTCGGTCAGACGTATTATGTTTCTTTGACCTTTGACCAATTCCTGAACTAACGGTTTTAAGAATCTAAAAACACAGATATGAAAAAGCAAAAAATATTCTATATCACGCTGGCGACGATCCTTTTTGTGGGATCATGCAAGCAGGAAGTAATCAAAGTAGTGCCGCCAGAAACCGTTACTCCCGTTACGCCGGCGAAAGGAACATTGG
Source organism: Cyclobacteriaceae bacterium (assembly GCA_035438035.1). Taxonomy (GTDB): domain Bacteria; phylum Bacteroidota; class Bacteroidia; order Cytophagales; family Cyclobacteriaceae; genus ELB16-189. The sequence goes on from DAOMZK010000410.1 coordinate 2,199, forward strand.
ATTTCACCAAATTCGTTTCCGTGGGGAACTCTTTTGTGGCAGGGATGCAAGCGCAATCGCTTTTTACAGAAGGACAGGCCAACTCCATTCCCAGAATCATGGCCAAACAATTTGAATCCGTTGGCGGGCCCACTACTTTCAATCAACCGGATATTGGTTCAACCAATGGTTTTAATCCCATTAATTCTGTCTTTGCTTCACCCGTGGATCAAATTCCAGCCTTTACATTGGGGCGTTTGATTCTTTTTGATCCAGATGGCTCCGGACCCAGAAGTGCGGGACCTCAGCCAGCACGTTTCCCCGGATCTTCCGTAACATGTCCTTCTGCTGTAGTGACACCTCCCCTTCCTTCTCCTTATAATACTGCGGATTACCCCACAGCATTTACGGGAAACAAGGCTGCTTTAAATAATTTTGGAGTACCGCTTACTTACCTGGCCCAGTCGTTAACACCAGCAACTGGTGGACCTCCTGTGGCAAAGAATTTAAATCCAGCCTACAATGTTTGGTATTCACGATTTGCATCAAGCCCCAGCCCTGATGGATCAACAGGATCACTGATAATTGGAGATGCCAAAGCAGCAGCCGGTTCCTTTTATATGATCTGGCTTGGCTTTGACGATGTGTTGCTGTATGCAGCTACCGGCGCTGACGGAGTAACAACAGGAACCTTCCCGATGACCTCTACTGCAACATTTACCGGACAATATAATGCAGCCATCTCCACACTATTGACTGGCACAACATTCAAAGGCGTAGTAGGCAATCTGCCTGACTTCACCAGTCTTCCTTATTTCTACACAGTGCCCTGGAATACCATAACGCTGGATGCCGCAACAGCGACTACCGTTACCACTAATTT
>DAOMZK010000411.1:0-3056 GCA_035438035.1 Cyclobacteriaceae bacterium
TATTAAGAATTATCCAAACGGAAAATGGAACCGGCGGGCAGTCAACATTTTGTACGGTCTTCAGCAAACAGAAGGAAGTGAAATCTTTGACCAATCATGGCTTACTGATTCATTACAAAAAGTTAAAACGCTGAATCAATTCTATTGGGTCCCTGTGTTTAAGTCGGGTTTGTATGGCTTCATGGATGAGCAGGGAACTGAAATCATGGCACCCCGCTTTGAATCCATCGGGGATGAATACAACTGCGGCAACATCACGGATCCTTTTGTGGTTACATCCACCGGACTTATCGGAAGAGACGGCACGGTATTATGCAAGGGAAATGTGAATGAAGCGAGGGACCTTGGCCTTGGATTTATTGAAGTCGCGCAGGATTCAGGACGCTTTGTGATTCATGAGTCAGGATTCAATATTGAAAAATCTAAGGTTGAAGCATCAAGAACAGTGGCCAACCGTTTCATCGGATTGCAACGAAATAAGAAGTGGGCGATCTACAGCCTGGCTGGGAAATCCATTACATCTTTCACATTTGATCACTTGGATTCATTTGATTCTCTAATTGTACTGGAACAAGCCGGGAAGAAAATTCTCACTACACCTTACAGACTGGTCAGAGACATAGAAAGACCGGGAGCGAAAGAAACTTTTGTATTTGATGATATCAAACGATGGGGGGGTCAGCAGTATTGGGTGAGGAATGGGCTGCTGGAAGGTGTGATTGACGTGAACCTAAATTTTGTAATTCCGCTTGACCGGCAACTGTTACGCAAGACAACTTTTGGATTCTTGAGAGAAAAGGAAAAGAGATTATTTATTCAGGGCATTCCCCGATATGAAAATAAATCTTACTTGTCGGTGTATGAACAAGCCAACTGGGTACGCATGCAGATGCCGGCTGGCGGATATATACTGTATGAGAAAACTTTTGGTCACGCGGTGGAAGGTGACAGCGCCTGGTTTCAACACCAGATTGCTTTCATGGTGTCGGGTGATTCTGTAAATGCTTATCTCCCTTCTGGACAAAAACTTTCCTTCTATGCGAGTTCAGTATTCAGGTTGATAGAATCAAAAGACTCGGCAGCGTGGATGATACTGGATGAAAAGAAAAGGAAAACGGTATATGATGCAGCCTCGGGGGTCAGATTATTTTCTTCTGAATTTGATCAGATCGAGCCGGTCTCATCAAAAGTATTCCTGATCACTAAAGCAGGAAAGAAAGGCCTTGTGGGTGAAGATGGAAGAATATTGGTGCCGATTGAGTATGATGCAATTGTATCTACAGGTGATCACACTTTTTCCTTATTGAAAGAGAAAAAGTTTGGGTGGTATGATGCCCGTACCAGGCAACTGATGAAGCCGGTGTATGACCGGAATGTAAGGCTGTACAATGACCGCTACCAGCTCGCATTCAAAGACAAGGGTTATGGTTTTATCCGCCCGGATGGGACACCACTGGGAAATTTTGAATGGGAGGATTTTCAATTTTGGAATGATAGTACGGCATGGGTGAAAAAGAACTTCCAATGGCTTTTACTTTCAATCCAGGATCAGAGGGTCAAGTTGGACCGTGTGCGGAATTTTTCAACGATTTTAGATACTCCGGCAGAAAAAATTTGTAGTTTGAGGCAGGACAATGCGACAGGCATTATCAGCAACCGGAGAGGCATTGTCATTCCCATCAAGTACAGTGATATCATTAACCTGGGCACCGCCGAAGATCCATTGTACTTTACCGAACGCCACATTGAGGAAGCGGCCATTTCGGTGGTGGTGTATTACGACAAACAGGGTAAGATCATCCGGCGCCAGGCAATGGAGACCGATGAATTCGAGAAAATTGTCTGCGACAATTAGAAAAATAATGCCTGCTTAAAAGGGAAATATTCCCGGCGTTGTCCCGATCTGCGTCAATTAAAGATTATATAAACCACTGGTATCCTTTTTGCAAATGACATACCAGGCGAATCGGTTATATTCGCGCCAATATATTCTTTATGAGAAAACTTCTAAGCACCCTGCTTTCATTAGTGACGCTTGCTGGTTATGCCCAGGAAAAACCAAAATTAGTCGTGGGCATCATGGTAGACCAGATGCGCCAGGAATTTCTTTATCGATATGAAAAGAAATTCAGTTCAGGCGGATTCAGGCGCCTGATGAATGACGGCTTTATGTTAAGGAATGCACATTATAATTATGTCCCAACCTTTACTGGTCCGGGCCATGCTTCGATATATACCGGCTCAACACCAGCCTATCATGGTGTTATCGGCAATGACTGGTATGATAAGAATACAAGAGCGATGGTGAATTGTGTGGGCGATGAAAGACAGAAGCCTGTAGGTGTGACAACAGGAAACGGAGCTGTGTCGCCGTGGCGTATGATCGCCACAACTGTTACGGATGAATTAAAGCTGGCCACACAAAAGAAATCGAAGGTAATCGGGCTATCGCTAAAAGATCGCGGTGCTGTATTGCCTGCCGGTCATATGGCTGACGGAGCGTATTGGTTTGACGGCCCCAGTGGAAATTTTATTAGCAGTACATTTTATAAACCCGGCCTCCCGCTCTGGTTGGATAAATTCAATGCGCAGAAACTCCCTGACCAATATCTTAACCGTGAATGGAAAACACTGTTGCCGATTGATCAATACTTCGAAAGCGGACCGGATGATAATCCCTATGAAGGTAAACTGAAAGGCAAGGACAGCCGCCCGACGTTTCCGTACAACCTGAAGGAAATGAGAAAGACGTATACCGGATTCGACCTGGTTACGTCCACACCTTTTGGCGCGGAATTGCTGACCGAAGTGGCAAAAGCGGCACTGGACGGTGAGGAGTTGGGTCAGCATGATGTTACTGATTTTCTGGCGATCTCCTATTCAAACCCTGATATCGTGGGTCATGCCATGGGTCCCAATTCGATTGAAGTGGAAGATGTGTACCTGCGGCTGGACCGATACATTGAAGACTTGTTGAATACGCTCGACAAAAAGGTAGGTGCAGGGCAGTATCTTGTTTTCCTTACCGCCGACCATGCCGTTTCGGATGTGCCGCA
>DAOMZK010000412.1:0-3026 GCA_035438035.1 Cyclobacteriaceae bacterium
GAAGTTGAGTACAAAGCAGGCGATGTCCTCACCTTTGATCATTACCACACGCCTGATGTGATCTATACCTGGTATAAACGCTGGGCAGAGAAATACCCCGACATCACTGAACTCTATGAAGTGGCCAAAAGCTTTGAGGGCCGGCCTATTTTGCAAATGACGATTACCAATAAGAAGACGGGCAAGCATACAGAAAAGCCGGCGGCTTATTTTGAAGGCGGACGTCATAGCGGGGAAGTCACCGGAAGTGAATCTGTATTGTGGCTGACCAAACATTTGCTGGACAACTATGGCCAGGATCCGGAGATCACCAACCTGATCGATACCAAAACAATTTATGTACGCCCTGAAAACAACCCCGACGGAGCGACTATGTACTATTTCACCGCGACCAGCAACAGGAGTACGGTACATCCGAAAGACAACGATAATGACGGACTCCTCGACGAAGATGCTGATGACGATCTGGATGGCGATGGCGTCATCTACCAGATCAGGAAGAAGGCCGGCAAAGACGATCAGGATAAGGCTAATTATGTGCTCGATACCCGCGATCCTAAAGGACGGCTGATGAAAAGAGTTCAGGATGGCACCGGCGACTGGATCGTATACTCTGAAGGCATTGACAATGACGGTGATGGAAAATATAACGAAGATGGAATAGGAGGTCTGGACCTTCATCGGAATTATACCATGAACTGGCGACCCGACGATGGTGGCGATTACAGCGGGAGAGGGTACACCCAGAATGGATCCGGCGCCTATCCCCTGAGTGAAGTTGAAACGCGTGCAACCGTATCTTTTTTACTGGGACATCCTCATATCTCGGTAGTCAATTCAATGGACACCCGTATACCCATGCACCTGCGTCCGCCATCCACTTCTAAAAGCGCAGAGAGTATGTTCCCCGCAGATTTAAAGATTTACAAACACATGGACAGTCTCGGACTCTCTTTCACTCATTATCCCTGGGCCGGTGATGTATATGAAACCTATAATACGCGCACCAAGATCAACAGCTTTACAGGTGAGCCTACCAAGCCCAGTCCATTGTTTGGCCATGGTCCCGATTTTGGCTATTTCCAATATGCTTCAGTCTGGTATGGTGACGAACTTTGGAACAATGGCGCGATGAAAGATTATAATGGCGATGGCGAGTACGATGATTACGATGCCATCCGCTGGGATGAAGAGGCCAACGGCAGTAAGGGATTCAAGCCCTGGACGAAATTCATTCACCCCGTGCTGGGAGAAGTGGAGCTCGGAGGATTTCATCCAAAGTTTTTCTCGCAGAATGGTCCGCCTTCACAACTTGAAGATTGGGCAGCCAAAGAAGCCCGCTTCAACCTCGCCATGGCAAAGGAACTTCCTCAAATCGATCTCACCGATGTCACCACTAAATCCATTGGCAATGGTGAATATGAAATACGCGTACAGTGGACCAATTCCGGCAAGCTGCCAGTGGCGCTTGAACAAGCTAAACTTGTCAAGATGGTGCAGGAAGACCGCGTTCAGCTCGATATTGACAAAGCATTATTAAAAGTGACAAAAGAAGTTCCGGCAAAAGTGGTGATTACCCTGCCTGCCACTCATGACAAGACAATTTATGCTGGTTACACGGATGTAAGGGAAAAGAAAGAAGCCATCTTTAAAGTAAAAGTCAACCAGAAAGAATCGGTTAAAGTAAAGGTGAAGTTGGTTTCAACAAGGGGAGGATATAAGGAGAGAGAGATTATGCTGGGACAGTGAGGCGTTGCTGGTTAGATGGCCTGCTGGTTGACTAGCCAACCAGTTACCCAGTTAACCAGCCACCCAGCAATCCAGCCTCCAGAAAATCTCGTACATTGTCCACATAAAACTACCAACTATGAAAAAGAAAATCTTCCTCGGCCTAGGCATCCTGTTCACCTTATTTATCATCTGGGCAGTCTATGGCCTTTTCTTCGCGCCAAAGAAGAGTCCTGCTGCTACAGCTTCTTATAATGACAAGGGATTGGACATCAAAGTTTCATATAGCCAGCCTTCGAAACGTGGACGTGTGATCTTCGGAGAAGAATCAGCAGGGGCATTGCAGCCGTATGGTAAGTATTGGAGATTGGGTGCCAATGCCGCCACTGAAATTACATTCAACAAGAATATCACATTCGCCGGACAAGCGGTCGATGCAGGCACCTATCGCATGTATGCGGTTCCGGGTGCTCAGTCCTTCAAGATCATACTCAATAGTGAAGTAGGTGTCAATTTTACTGCCGCCTCAGATGCTGATCATGCGCTGGATATCCTGACTGCAGATATACCGGCAAGCCCTACAGCATCCGAAGTAGAAACATTTACCATCAGTTTTGAACCTGATTCTGCCGGAGTCAATATGAACATGGCTTGGGACAAAATCCTTTTACGCGTGCCCGTAGGACTGCGTTAAAAAACTACCGCCAAACATGTACAACCGCAAGCATTCACTCTTTGCCTTCATTTTACTTCTGATTAGCTCCGCTTGTTTCTCGCAGGCCAATACATTCCTAAAGAAATACGCCGGATCCTACCACATGCTCACCGACGGCACGGTGGCCAACAGCAAGACTGACAAATATGTTTTTACTCCGGATGGCAAGTGTACCTGGACTATGTTTACCACTGTCAATCCCGACGGTTCTGTTTCAAATATTCCGGTGAAAAAGTCCGGCACCTGGAAAGCCAGCGAAGGGCTCATTCAAATGCATTTCGTGATGGGTGATGGAGAAGGAGAGGAACTGATTTCTGATTTCCAGTTAACTAATGGTGTCTTCCGTGCTGGAAATATTTATTTAAAAAAGATCCTTGCTGCGAAGGCAGAGGTTAAGAAGTAAGGATGTTAGCTGGGCGGCTGGTTGGCTGGATAACTGGGCGGCTTGAGGAGTCCAACCAGGTAGCCGACTAATGACTTACAAACTCTGCCGCATTCTTTCGGATATATTCCACCTTAAGTTTATCGAGCGACTCTTCATGATACAAATCATCAAATGCATTCTCAAGACTTTCATAGGGAT
>DAOMZK010000413.1:0-3015 GCA_035438035.1 Cyclobacteriaceae bacterium
GTCCATTGTATTTACTGAAGAGGTTGAAACCAAAGTCTACCATGACAATCTGATCTTTGTTAAAACCAAGGTCTTTATTGTGGATATAGTGGATCTGTTTATACACCACTCCAATACAAATGATCAGGGAAATCGAAATTACAAATTGACTCACCACGAGAACTTTACGCAAAAGGTTTCCTGCTTTCACATCACCGGATTTTCCTTTCAACACCGCTGTCGGCTGGAATGAGGACAACACGAATGCAGGGTAGCTTCCGGCCACAATACCCACGACAACTCCGAGAATTATCATACCGGCCAGTAACGGCAGGTTGTTTAACAAATCCAAAGAAATATGCTTACCCGTCAGGTTGTTGAACCAGGGCAGTGCGCTGTAAATAATACCAACCGCTATCAGCAGTGCAAGGAAACTGGTAAGAATCGCCTCACCCATGAATTGGCTCACTAACATACTGCGGTAGGCTCCCATCACTTTTCGCAGACCGACTTCGCGTGCCCTTCTTGCTGACCGTGAGGTGGCCAGGTTCATGAAATTGATGACAGCAATTAATAGTATAAGAACCGCAATGAATGAAAACAAGTAAACATTACGCAGGCTGCCGTTCTGCTCAAATTCAAGTTCGAGGCTGGAAGTAAGGTGAATATCATTGGCTTTCTGAATATGGAGTGAAAGACCAGTGTCGGACAATGAGGCTGGATAATGTGCTTTGACAAATGCAGGAAGGCCGTCGCTGATTTTCTTTGCAGCGGCTTCATCCTCCACTGTAAAGTACATCCAGGCCGCGACCCAGGTCCATTGTGTTTCAAAAAAAGAAGGATTGTTAAAAAATGTGCGGAAGGTTTCAAACGATGCAATCATGTCGAATTGCAGATGCGTGTTGTTGGGCAGATCCTGGATTACACCCACAACTTCGAGGTCACGGAAATTATTCAGGTTGAGGCGTTTGCCTATGGGATCATCATTGCCAAAGTATTTTTTGGCCGTGCTTTCCGTGATCAACAGTTCATTGGGACCCTTCAGGACTTTTGCCGGATCACCCTTGATGAATTTGAATCCATAGATTTCAAGAAACGAATGCTCTGCAAAAATAAAGTTGTCCTCATAGTACTCATCATCCTTCAGTTTCAGGATAGAAGGATTGCCCCAGCTTGATGGTCTGAAAATAATGGCGGCATTGGTGATTTCCGGAAAATCATTCATCAGGTTGGCCTTCACCGGAAAGGGGACGGTAGCCGATTGAGAAAGGTGCGTTCCCATCGGGAAATCTTCCACTACGCGATAAATCTGCTGATTGTTGACATATCCCTGCTCGTAACTCAATTCATCCTGAATGAACAACAGGATCAGAATACACGAGGCCGTTCCGAGTGCAAGTCCCAGTGTATTGATGAGGGAATAGTATTTCTGGCCGACAAAACTGCGCACCGCGATTTTCATGTAATTTTTTAACATAGCGAATGGCGTTTACGATTCCTGACCTCCGTTGAATTGCAAAGAATATACCACCTGTTAACGGCTTGAAACCGTCAATGGTTTATCAGAATCGCTGTTCGCTTATGGGAAAATCCGTTCGTCAGTGGGACGGAACACGGAGAATTGTTAATGATTAGTTAAAGGTGTACCGCAATCCGATTCCGCCCCAGGCCGGTTGAAAGGTATGTGCCGATCCAAATTCAATTGACGGCTGCCAGTCGAGGGAAAGGTTGATCGGTGCCTTGTCAAATTTATAATCCAGTCCGATGACACCATCAATACCGATGAACGCACCACCATTACCCGATGTCATGTACTGGTCGTGATACTGGTCATTGTAAATACCCAGATGAGCACCTGGACCCACATACCATTTCAATCCGGGGGCGCCCATATCTAAATAGAATTGATACAATCCGGTAAACCGGACACCGTTGTACCAGAGGTAAGCGATTCCTTCTACCGCATTGTTAGGATAGCCTGCAAGAAAATGCTTGTAAGAAACACCCGCTTGTTCGCGGGTCCAGACTTTTATACCCAGGGCGCTATTATAATTCTGATCCATGCGCTGGGCCTGGGTTGAAAAAGTCTCAATCCCCACAACTGCAACAATGACTATCAATATTCTTTTCATAGTTGAAATCATTTCATGAGTACAAACCATTACCATTTCTTCAAACGCATATCCGGACAAATTCATATTTATTCGTCAGAAAAATCAGATGAAGAGACAAAAAAGAAAGTTGAGTTGACTTTTTTTGATGAAAGTCTATTTCTGCACAAATTCCTGTATTCTATTTTTTCAGATACAATTCATCGAAACTATCCACCGATTAAAGCCGGTATCAGCGACAGATCGTCGTCCGTAGGTGTCTTCGCACAGGGATAACGTTATAAAGGGGAATTACTAAATGTTTCACCAAACAAATTCACATGAAGTACAAGATGTTAATTGTGTTGTCTGTAGCAGGTTTCATGATCGGGTGTGGGCCTCATTCCAAAGATTCGGCACGGGCTACCATCGATTCATTGACCCATGTGTTGAAAACAAATCAGGCATTGTCGGAAACCATGGAAGAAGTTGGTGTACTCATCGATTCCATAGACGCCAACCGGAATGTCTTGCGTGCGCGAATGGTCGAAGGAACGACTTACGACAGCTACGTGGCCCGTATGCGCGACATCAACCAGTATGTCAAAAAATCAAAACAAAAAATTGACGCATTGGAAAAAACAGCCCGTCGGGCAAACAGCGGCGCGTATACAGCCGCTATCAAGCGGCTGAAAGCCGATCTGGAAACGCGCGATCATGAAATTGCGGCGCTCTCCGAACAAGTCAATCAGTATAGGCTGCAGAACGAAGATCTTGTGAAAACCGTGAGCCTGAGAGAAGAGGAAATCCGGGAAAAGATGGACCAGATTAAATCCAACCAGGAAGAAAGTGCGCGATTGCACGACCAGATTTCACAGCTAATGGTCAAATCAAAACTGGATGAGGGGGAATCCTATTTTGCAAGGGCTAATGCAGTAGAAGAAAC
>DAOMZK010000414.1:0-2997 GCA_035438035.1 Cyclobacteriaceae bacterium
CCTTTCTCGCTAAAGGAGTCATAGTCCATCCCGATTATGACGTAGGCATAGTAAGCCAGCATAGAGGTCAGGTTGCTGATGTACGCATTGTCATTGTATTCCAGCGGGAGGGATTCAATGTATTCAAACTCCCATTCGCGGTCTGCAAAGTTGAGCAGTACCGTTTCATAGTTGGAATTATATACAGGGCGGGCCACCGTGATCTGTGCACTGGCAACGAAACTCCCGATCGAGGGCATGCGGCTGATGTTAAGGAAAATCCCGCAGTTGATTCGTTCGTGGTTTTTATAAGAATCGGTTGTCCATTTGCGGGTATTCAGAAAAGCCGCTATGGCACGTTCCATATCTTTAAAAATACCGCGATCGGAAGTCTGAATCTGATCGGCGTTGATAGTCACCTTGCAATTCAGTTCCTGGGCAGAGACATTGGCGGTCAGCCAAACCAACAAAAGGAAGATTGCATGCTTGATCATACCTGATGTTCAAGGATGGCCCTGACAATATCTTTTGCCACGTCTGATTTGGATTTCAGCGGGTATTCTTTTGATCCTGCCTGGCTGATGATTTCTACCTGGTTCGTATCATGGCCGAATCCGGCACCGGGATTATTCAATGAATTAAGCACGATCAAATCAAAATTCTTTTCGCGAAGTTTTTTAGAGGCATTCGCTTTCTCATTTTCAGTTTCCAGCGCAAAGCCAACCATGATTTGGCCGGGTCGTTTCACCTTTCCCAGTGCAGCTGCGATATCGGTAGTGCGTGCAAGTTCGAGCGTAAGGCTGCTGTTGTCTTTTTTTATTTTTTGATCCGCTTTGACCAGCGGCTTGAAGTCAGCAACGGCGGCTGAGAGTATTGCTATATCGGATTGAGGGAATAGTTTCTGGCACTGGAGATACATATCATCTGCCGAGGTGACGCGATGCACCCTTATTCCATTGCTGTGAATTTGTTCATTCGTGGGGCCTGTGATAAGGTCTACTTCGGCTCCTTCTTCAGCCAGTGCTTTGGCGATGGCAAATCCCATTTTTCCCGTCGAGTGATTTCCAATAAAACGAACCGGATCGATAGCTTCGTATGTGGGACCCGCGGTTACGATGGCCTTCTTTCCTGCCAATTTCTGCTGACTGGAGAAAAAGCGTTCAAGGTGTTCAACGATTTCTTCGGGTTCGGCCAGCCTGCCTTTGCCAAATAATCCGGAAGCCAACTCTCCAAAATCGGGTTCTATGGGATGAAGCCCCCATTGTCTGAGGATGGCAATATTTTGTTGAGTTGAGGGATGCATCAGCATATCTACATCCATGGCGGGGGCGAAAAACACCGGGCACCGCGCCGAGAGGTAGGTAGCCAATACCAGGTTATCACATTGACCATGCGCCATTTTGGAGATCGTATTGGCCGAGGCGGGAGCGATGAGAAGCAGGTCAGCCCAAAGGCCCAATTCGACATGGTTGTTCCATTCACCGGTTTCATTTTTCTGAAAGTGAATGAGAACGGGGTTCTTCGATAATGTAGAAAGCGTCAGGGGAGTGATGAAATCCACTGCAGCGGGAGTCATGATGATCCTGACTTCCGCATCCTCTTTGACCAGGAGTCGGGTCAGGTGTGCGGCTTTATAGGCCGCAATACTTCCGGTAACTGCCAGCAAGATTTTCTTGCCCTGCAGCATATCAGATTTCTGACTTTACTTCAGCCGACCGTCTGCGATACATGATTTTATTTTCCATAAACTCTTCCAGAGCAGATGTAGTGGGCTTGGGAAGACGCTCATAGAATTTGGAAATTTCTATCTGCTCACGGTTTTCGAACACTTCTTCAAGGTTATCAACGGTAGTGGCAAATTCTGCCAGCTTGTTGTTTAGTTCTTCCTTGATATTGATCGCGATCTGACGAGCGCGTTTGGAGATTACGACAACGGATTCATACACGTTTCCGGTTTGTGCTGCGATCTTGTCGACGTCACGGGTAATAATAGAGGGTTGGCTGGCCATGGTCTATGAATTTTTATTTTTGAGTTTATTAATTTGATTTAAGCTATCGGTATACATCTTTTCTGCTTCTTTAAGATATTGACTGGAAGGAAAATTATCCACCAGTTCCTGATAATAAGTTACTACAAAGTTATACCGTTCCAATTGAATATGCTGAAAACTCTGAAGCGCCAGCTTGTACTCAGCGACGACCTTGAGGTATGCGGTTTCTTCAAGGAATTTTGAATCCGGAAAGCTCTTCTTGAAATTGTCGAAGGCAATCACAGCCGCTTTATAACTCCTGATTTTCAAATACTGCTTCGCATTTTCGAATCCTTTTTTCTCAAGTTTAAGCTGACAATCATTTATCACTTCGGTGGCTCTGTCTTTGAATTTACTTTCAGGATATTGATTGAGGAAATTCTGCATCGCATTCATGGCCTCAACTGAATTTTTCTGGTCAAGATTGGATCCGGGTAGCCAAACAAGTGGTCATTGAGAACATGATGGAGCGGTTTCGCAAGCGGCAACGGGCGGGCGCGGTCGAACGCCTGTCCGCCTTGTTCGACTCGGCTTGGGACGAGCCGATGCGAGGACGAGAGGTGACGCTGGATGTCGATGTCGACGACGAAGCCGCGGCGGAACCACCCCGCGGAGATGTGTCCTACGATGAGTTTCCCACGGGCGTCTATCCCACGATCCAGTCGGTAACCCCGGCGGCTTCACAGTCGCTATCGGACGCTCATGTCGATCCTGAATGGAGTGAACTGACATCGCGAGCCGAATCGCTCGTCGCGAAGGCTCAATCGCTATTGACGCAAGCGGCGGTTGAGGACGCCAACGAGTTACGCGGGATGCTCGCCGACCTTTCGGCGGCGTCGGAGTCACGCGACTCGATGAGAATGCGGACGGTCATGGATGAAGTAGAAGACTTGGTTTTTTATCTCGAGGGTTAATGCCAAGTCCGCGCCCACTGGCCGAGCAGTCATAACCGATGAATTCCACCGATACCGAACGCCAAATTCGCTGC
>DAOMZK010000415.1:0-2989 GCA_035438035.1 Cyclobacteriaceae bacterium
AATACCGACGAATTGTTACTCTCCCAAGGCGGTAACGGTGTAGTCGGAAGCAACAGTATCGTCACCAACCTTTGGAATCAGTCTTTGCTACTCAAATCAAATGCTGAGCTGATCCTGAATAACCTGAATATTGTGACGGATCAAGGCACCAAAGGCGCACTGTATGCCCATGCTGCCATCTTTAAGGCACTCGCATTAGGCAACCTCGCTCTGTTTTGGCAATCAGCTCCTATTGTCACCCAGCACAACGCACCATTTGTTGACAGAATCGCTGTGCTGAATGAGGCCATCACACTGTTGGACAATGCAGGACTGGAGTTGGCTAAGGCACCAATATCAGCCACGTTTACCTCGCGTATTGTTTCGGGTATTGATTATGCCAACACCATCAACGCACTTACAGCACGCTATGCTTTGATGGCAGGCAACTATAACAAGGCTCTCTCTGCTGCCAACCTGGTGAACCTGGCCATTACAGTAAAGTCGGGTTTTATCCATGATGATCTGACCCGCAATGCCATGTTTGATAATACCTTCGGCAACAAGAACGTTACCGAACCGATAGATGATAAATTCAGTTTGCCATTAGCGCTGCCGACCCCGCTATCGGATACCCGGATTGCTTTCTTCTTTAATCCTGCTGCTTCCGCCACGATTAACAGAGGAAGAGCCAGTTTCTTTACAGCCAACACCACTACGATCCCGATTTATCGTCCTGGTGAAATCATGTTGATAAAGGCTGAGGCCAATATCCGGAAGACATCACCTGATCTGCCTGCAGCGCTAACCCAGCTTAATCTCGTACTGCAAAAGACCCCAGCACAGGATGCTTGGGGAATTGGAGCGAGCCAACCTGCCTATGCAGGTCCCGGACTTGCCGCTGACTTGCTGGATGAAATTTATAAGCAGCGTTGTATTGAGTTGTACATGACAGGTTTGCGCCTGGAAGACAGTCGTCGGTTTGGAAGGCCAGCCTCGGAACGTGGTCGGAGTTTCCTTCCCTATCCTTTTACTGAAAGAGATAATAACCCAACCAATACACCGACAGATCCTACATTTTGAGTTTGTGGTTGAAGTAAATTGTTAGAAAAGTGCTGAAAGAGTCAAGACACGATTACATTCTGAATGAAGTCAGGATACGTAATCGTGTCTTACTTTCAGACCTTGCCGTACACCTCGATGTTTCGGAAGATACCGTCCGACGCGATCTAAAAAATCTTCATGATCAGGGAAAACTGAAGAAAGTGCACGGCGGCGCCGTAGCCCGTTCATTCGTACCTTTCAGTCTCCACCAGGAAGAAATCTATGATCATGCAAATAAGGAGATCATAGCGCGAAAAGCTTTGCCCCTTCTAACGAATGGCCAGGTAATCCTGATTACCGGCGGGACTACCAATCTTGAGTTCGTCAGTCTGATTCCCGAAGACATGCATCTCACTTTTTTTACACCCAGCCTGCAGATCGCCATGCAATTGTCTCAATTCGAACACATCGAAACTATATTGATCGGCGGAAAAGTGTCACGCCATTCACAGGTTACGCTGGGAGTCGAGGCACTTAAAACCCTTGAACATCTTACCGCTGACTTGTGCTTTCTGGGAACCGGGCACTTGCACGCCGAAAATGGATTGTCAGAATTTGACTGGGAAGTGGTACAGTTGAAGCGGGCCATGATCCGATCATCAAAAAAAATAATTTCATTGACCATCTCTGCCAAACTCAATTCAACACAACGATACAGGGTCTGCAACATCCGCGAAATCCACACACTGGTTACCGAATTGAATCCTCAAAATGATCTGCTCAAGGATTTTAAAAAGAGCGGAATCGAAATATTATAATCATTTCAAGGCTTGCCACCCTCGCTATAATTATTAATTACTGATATTGTGGCATACAATAAATTCTATGTCGGGCCTGGACGTCTTTACGGAAAATTTCTCTGCACTACGTTCAGCATCTATGGCTGTACTGGCCAATCATGCTGCGTTTTCTTCTTCCGGTCTTCCCACCGTTTGTGAACTTCTCAGAAATAAATTCTCAATTAAAAAAATATTTAGTCCTGAACATGGTATTTCCGCTCAGGGAGAAGACGGCAAAGAGCAATTGAGTGGCATTGACAAACTCACCGGTCTGCCGGTAATCAGCCTGTATGGACAACACCTAAGTCCTAAGGAATCTGACCTGGCAGATGTTGAGTATGTAGTAATTGATCTCCCGAATATTGGATGCCGGTTCTATACATACTGGTGGACCCTGACTTACATGGTTGAGTCCTGCGCCAGGTTCGGAAAGAAGGTAATTATCCTGGACCGTCCCAATATGAGCAATCGGTCCCCGACCTCAATGGAAGGCCCCATGCTGGATGAGGAGAAGTGCAATTCCTTTCTTGGCAGATGGCGTATGCCACTCACCTATTCTTACAGCTACGGAGAACTCATTCAATACTTCATACGATCCCGCAATATTTCAGTTTCGCTTGATGTTGTTTCTCACACAGAACAAACACCGGAAGTCTTTGTGCCGCCCTCACCCTCGATGAGTGAATGGCAGACGACACTGATTTATCCCGGCACGGGTTTATTTGAAGGACTAAATATCAATTCGGGTCGCGGCACCGCTTTTCCTTTTAGGGTAATGGGTGCGCCCTGGATTAATCATTTACAATTGTTCCAAGATTTTACCTCTCAATCATTTACAGGAATAAAATCCTTCCCCTATTCCTATCGACCGGAGTGGAGCCGGTATGGTGGTGAGATTTGTCATGGATTATATTTTTATGTTGAAGATCACTCCCACTTTCAACCGGTCAGAATGGGATTGTGGCTGATGAACTATCTCTCCATCCACTACCCAGATCATCTCCAGGCTGCAATCTATCCTACCGTAGCTAATCCCACTGGAGAAAACCACCTCGACAGGCTATTGGGAATGGAAAATTCATTTTCAATTTTCTGTTCGGGAAAGACAATTGAGCCCGATGCTTTGG